>NZ_JAMYOI010000009.1:0-239060 GCF_040319775.1 Mesorhizobium sp. M0870 | reverse complement strand
TTCGCCAAGCCAAGGTCCGGGCGGCCGCCCGGACCTTGGCTCAATCGCTCTAATCCCACGAAATCTCTCTCGTGTAGATACAAGGTGTCGAGCGAAGCTCGACGGAGTGGGGGTCGACCTTGCTCGCGGGGTTTGTGCCTGTCTTGCAGGCGGCGGCGCGTTTGACGAATGGCTTCCCCCACTCCGTCGCTGCTTTGCAGCGCCACCTCTCCCCCCTCCGGAGGGAGAGGAAAGGCGCCAAGTCAGCTTGCCGTCGCAGCGGCCTCTTCCGGCGGCGCAGCCAGATCGTCGCGCGCCTTGCGGGCCAGTTTGCGTGTCGAGCGTTTGGGACTGTCGCCGAACAGTTCGGCCGCCTCAGCCAGGCAGCTCTTCTTCAGCTGCTTCTCCGACCGTTTCAACAGCTTGCCCAGAAGTTTCGTGTCCTCGGGCAGCCCGAGCGGCTGGTCGTCGGCCTCGAGCAGGGCGCGCATCACCAGCACATCGTGCAGGTCGCCCAGCCGCTCGCCCAGTTCGTCGACCGCCTTGCGCCGGGCCTTGATCGGTGTCGGCCACAGCCTGCCGAGCAGCGACAGATGCATGCCGTGGGTCTTGGCGGCCTTGCGCAAATCGTGGAAATCATCGGCCGCGCCCCGCGATCCGGCCTTGTCGAGCGCCTTCCTGGCACGGCGCAGCGTGACGCGGGCACCTTCGGCAAGCACGTCGGCCGCCTGTTCCGGCTGGTCGGGCAAGGCCAGCGCTTCGATGCGTTTGAGGCCATCCTCGCAAGCGGCGGTCGCCGCGCCGATCGCCGCTTCGAGCCCGCTGCCTTCGTGCAGTTCATGCTGGCGCGCGATCAGCCTGTCGCGCGCAGCAGTAAGCCCATCGTCGGCGCTCTCCTTGGGAAAGCTCGCCGCCAGCCGGTCGATGGTCTCGATCAGCGCAGTCGCCTCGCGCGGACCGGCAAGCAGGCCGGCCACATTGCGATAGCACTGGTTCTCGGTCTCACAGAACGTTTCGTCGCCGGAACGAACAAGCCGCAGCAGGGCGCGGGCGCTCTTCAGCCGTTTGCGGCATTTGTGCAGCGCCTGTTCCGGCCGGCTCCGTGCGGCGTCAAGGTGATGCAGCGCCTTGCCGATTTCCTCGGCAAGGATACGCCTGACCTCGCCGGTCAGCGGCAGGCGCGGATCGATACGAAAGCTCATGCGGCGATCTCCGGTATCCCCCCAAGGGCGAGCGACGCGTTGTAGAACTTTGACTCGCCGGTGACTTCGCGGCCGAGCCAGTCAGGCAGCATATCGTCCGGCACGTCCTCCGGCGTCTCAAGTTCGGCGATCACAAGTCCCGCAAGCGGACCGCCAAAGACATCGATTTCGTAGAGATAGCCACGGTGCCTAACATGGTGACGTGTCTTCTCGATGACACGTCCGATGGCGAAGTCCAGCATCTCCACCGCCTCCGACAGCGGGATCGAATATTCGAATTCGTCGCGTTCGCGCGCCTTGCTGCCGAATTTGAGCGTCAGCCTGGCGGAAGTGCCATCGCTGATGCGAATGCGCACCGTGCGCTCGGGGCCGGCAGCGAGATAGAACTGAAGAATGCGGATATTGGCCTCGGCCAACTCCCGCCATGCGGTGCTGGTGACCAGGAATTTTCGTTCGACTTCCTTGCCCATGGCCGCGCACTAAAGCGGTTGCCGCTGCCCATGGCAAGACGGTGACATACACGGATCGACGTTCGTGAATTGACTTTAATCAATCGATTGATTAAACTCGCGAGATGATCGAGCAGCCCGATGCCAAAAACCTTCGCCGCGAAGCATCTCCCGCCGAGATGACGCGTGCGGCGCTTGTCCGCGCGGCGCTGAAACTGTTCGGGAGTCAGGGGTTTGACGGCACCTCGACGCGCGAGATCGCCGCCGAGGCGCGGGCCAATATCGGCTCGATCGCCTACCATTTCGGTGGCAAGGAGGGTCTTCGCGCCGCTGCCGCCGACTTTATCGTGGAGACCATCCAGGGTGTAGCCGGCCAGGCGCTCGGCAATGTACAGGCGCCTGCGCCGGGACCAGCCAATCCGGAGGCGGCGCAAACGCTGCTCTTCGCGGCGCTGGAGCGGATGGTCGGCTTTGTCGTGGCCAGCCCGCAGGCCGGCGAGATCGTGCAGTTCCTGTTGCGTGAGCTTTCGCATCCGACGGCAGCCCTCGACCGCATCTATGACGGCGTCTTCGAGCCGACGCATCGCCGGCTGTGCCAGCTCTGGGAACAGGCGACCGGCGAGCCCGCCGAAAGCGAGGCCACAAGGCTCACCGTGTTCACGCTGATTGGCCAGGTCATCTATTTCCGCATCGGCCGCGAGGCGGTGATGCGCCGCATGGGCTGGAAAGACATCGGCGCCGCCGAGGCGGCCAAGGTGGTGGCGGTCACATCGGGTAATCTCAAGGCCATATTGGCTTTCAGAAAGAGCAAAGCATGAAGGGGCAAAGACCATGAGCTTTCTGTGTTCGCTGCCGCTCGCCGCGCAGCTCTTCTCGGCCTGTGCCCCGGCTGCCCCGCTGGCCGTCGGCTATGTCGAAGGCGACTATGTGCTGCTGGCGCCGATCGAGGTGGCGCAGGTCGAGACCGTCACGGTGAAGCGCGGCGACCGTGTGGTGCCTGGCACGACCGTGGTGACGCTGGAAAGTGCCGATGCCAAGATCGCGGTTGCGCAGGCGCAGGCCGGCCTTGCCCAGGCCCAGGCGCAGTTGGCCGACCTGCAGATCGGCAAGCGGCCGGAAGAGATCGCCGTGCTGAAGGCCGAGGTCGACATGGCCAGCGCCCAGGCCGCCGACGCCAAGCGCAAATACGACCGCGCCGCCGATCTGTTCAAGCGCGGCGCCGGCACGCAGGCCGATTTCGACACCGCGTCGGCCACGCTCGAGACGGCCAATGCGCAGGTCGGCCAGGCCAATGCCAATCTCGCCGTCGGCGGCCTGCCGGCACGGCCCGAAACGATCAAGGCCGCCGACAATCAGGTCAAGCAGGCGCAGGCCGCGTTGGAGCAGGCGCAGTGGCGGCTGTCGAAACGGGTGCTGGCGGCGCCTTCGCCGGGCCGCGTCAACGATGTCATCCGCAATCCGGGCGACACATCAGGTCCGACCGCGCCGGTCATCTCGATCCTGCCCGACGGCGCGGTGAAGCTCAGCGTCTACATTCCAGAGAGCGCTTTCTCCTCGGTCAAGGTCGGCACCTTGCTCGGCGTCCATTGCGACGGCTGCGGCCCGGATGTGAAGGCGCGCGTCAGCTATGTCTCGCCGGATCCCGAGTTCACCCCGCCGGTGATCTACTCCCTGGAGAACCGGCAAAAGCTGGTCTACCTCGTCGAGGCGCGGCCGGAGGGCGATGCCGGCCCGCTGCAACCGGGCCAGATCGTCGATGTCGATCTGGCGGACAGCGCAAGATGAACGCCATCGACGTCCATGGCTTGGTCAAGCGTTTTGGCGACAAGACCGTCGTCGATCATGTGACGATGTCGGTCGCCGAGGGCGAGATCGTCGGCTTTCTCGGCCCCAACGGCTCGGGCAAGACCACCACCATCCGCATCATGTGCGGTCTGCTGACGCCGGACGAAGGCGAAGGCACGGTGCTCGGCTTCAACATCCGCACCGAGAGCCTGCGCATCAAGCGCGAAGTCGGCTACATGACGCAGAAATTCTCCTTCTACGAGGATCTGACGATCGGCGAGAATCTCGAATTCGTCGCGCGGCTCTACCGGCTGAAGCCGGTCGAAGAGCATGTGGCGCGCACGTTGGAGGACCTCGGCCTGACGTCGCGCCGCAACCAGCTGGCCGGCACCTTGTCGGGCGGCTGGAAGCAGCGGCTGGCGCTGGCCGCCTGCATCATGCACAAGCCGAAATTGCTGCTGCTCGACGAGCCTACGGCCGGTGTCGACCCGAAGGCTCGGCGCGAGTTCTGGGACGAGATCCATCGCCTCGCCAGCGGCGGGCTGACCGTGCTGGTCTCCACCCACTACATGGACGAAGCCGAGCGCTGCCACCGCATCAGCTACATCTCCTATGGCAAGATGCTGGCCACCGGCACTGTCGCCGAAGTGGTGAAAAATGCCGGGTTGACCACTTTCGTCCTCCAGGGCCCGCGGCTCGATCAGATCGCCGAAGCGCTGCAGGGCCGCGCCGGCGTCGACCAGGTGGCGCCGTTCGGCGCGACGCTGCATGTCGTCGGCTCTGACAAGAAGAAGCTCGAAGCCGCGCTCGCCGATGTCGAGAGAGAGCACAAGGGCGTGAAAGTTTCGCCCGGCGAAACCAGCCTCGAGGACGTCTTCATCCAGTTCATGTCCGGCTCGAAGGACAACATGGCATGAACAGCGTCTTTTCCTTCGCCCGGCTTGGCGCGCTGCTGATCAAGGAATTCATCCAGATGCGGCGCGACCGCATCACCTTCGCCATGATGCTGGGCGTCCCGCTGATACAGTTGGTGCTTTTCGGCTACGCCATCAACAACGATCCGAAAAGCCTGCCGGCAGCACTCGTGGCGACGAGCAACGATCCCTACACGCGTGCCATTGTCGCGGCGCTGCAGACCACCGGCTACTACCGTTTCGACCATGTCGCACAAAGTGCCGCCGAGGCCGAGTTCCTGATATCGCGCGGCGACGTCGCCTTCGTCGTCACCATCCCCGCCGATTTTGCCAGGAGGGTGGAGAGCGGCAACAACCCGCAGATACTCATCGAGGCGGACGCCACCGACCCGGCGGTGGCCAGCGGCGCCATCTCGACGCTCGGCACCGTCGCCAGTCAGGCGCTGCTGAGGGCGCAAGGCACGCAGGAAGCCGCCGCCGAGGCCGCCAAGGGTCAGCTCGATGTCGTCGTACACCGGCGCTACAATCCCGAAGGCATCTCGCAATACAACATCGTGCCCGGCCTGCTCGGCGTCATCCTGCAGATGACCATGGTGATGATGACCTCGATCGCGCTGACGCGCGAGACCGAGCGCGGCACGATGGAAAACCTGCTGGCGATGCCGTCCAGCCCGCTCGAGATCATGATGGGCAAGGTGCTGCCCTATCTGGCGGTCGGCGGCGTGCAGATGGTGGTGGTGCTGGCGGCGGCGAAGCTTCTGTTCGCCATCCCCTTCACCGGATCGATGTCGCTGCTCCTGACCGCCGTGCTGATCTTCGTGCTGGCGCTGGTGCTGCTCGGCTATACGATTTCGACCATCGCCCGCACGCAGATGCAGGCCCTGCAACTGACCTTCTTCTTCTTCCTGCCGTCGATCATGCTGTCGGGTTTTATGTTCCCCTATCGCGGCATGCCGGACTGGGCGCAAATCTTCGGCGAGATCTTCCCGCTGACGCATTTCCTGCGCATCACCCGCGCCGTGATGCTGAAGGGCGCCGAACTGCCGGCGGTGGCAGACGAGATCGGCTGGCTGGTGGTGTTCGTGGCCTTGTTTGCCGGCGTGGCACTGGTAAGGTTCAGGCGCACGCTGGATTAGGCGCCGCACGACCTCCACAGTTTTGGTACCAGCCTTTGCGGCGTCGTCATCCTATGGTCTGCGCTGCGTCGCTTCGCTCCTTGCTCCGCCCGTGGATGACGAAGGGAGAAATGCTTCCGCCAATCTCCATGGTTTGTAACTGCCACTAACCGTTGAGCGATTTCGGGCCGCTGACAAACACGCTTCCCTTGACATAGAATCGCAGCAGGCGGTCCGCATCCTTCGAAATGCCGATCCTGACGCTCTGTCCGATTTCGCCGGCCTCGTCACTATCGCGTGCCAGCCATAGCTGGCCTTTGCGGCAAAGATCGAGCCCGTCGAGCGAACGATCGATCCGCAACGCCTGGGCCAGCCTTCCCGGTCCTCGCGCCAGGTCGCGCAGGCGCTCGGTGCCGCGATTGACCCGCATGATCGCAATGCCCTCGAGCGGCTCGAGCGCCCTGATCAGCACGCCGGTTCCGACCCCTGGCATCTCGCTCGAGACATTGAGCATGTAGGAGATGCCGTAGGAGAGATAGACATAGGCATGCCCAGCGTCGAGAAACAGCGAACGGTTGCGCGGGGTCATCCCCCGGTAACCGTGTCCGGCGGCGTCACCGGTCACATAGGCCTCGGTCTCGACGATGCGGCCGCTGGCGATGCCTTCGGGCAGTTCGCGCACCACGATCTTGCCGATGAGGGTGCGGGCAAGGGATGCCGTATCGTCGGGCAGCTCGGAACGCGTGAGCGGGCGGTAGATGATCATGCTCAGCGCGGCGACGATTTGGCGGCGGGCGAGGAGTGATCCAAGGCGGAGCCTGTCGCCAGATACTCCATATCAGATCCCCTTAGACATCGCCGTCTCAAGCAGCCGCCATGATCCCGGCATAAGTGCCGAAATCGACATTGCCGCCGGACAGCACCACGGCAACGCATTTGCCCGACAGTTCGATCTCGCCCGATGACAGTGCTGCCAGCGCCACGCAGCCGCCGGGCTCGACCACCAGCTTGAGATAAGCCATGGCGTCGCGCATCGCCTGAGCCGCCGCCTGGTCCGAGACGGCGATGCCACCGGTGAGGTTCCTGCGGTTGATCTCGAAGGTGATCACGCCAGGCTCGGCGGTTAGCAGCGCGTCGCAGATCGAGGCGTAGCCGGGCTCGTTCGAAACCCTGGCACCGGCGGCCAGCGACCGGCGGGTGTCGTCGAAATGCTCGGGCTCCACAGCCCAGACCGCGGTGTCAGGCGAGGCGTCTTTGACCGCAATCGAAATGCCGCTGGTCAGGCCGCCGCCGCCGCAGGGAACGACCACCGCGTCGAGGTCGACGCCAAGTGTTTTTGCCTGGCGCATCAATTCGAGGCCGATCGTGCCCTGGCCGGCAATGATGGCCGGATCGTCGAAAGGCGGCACCAGCACCATGCCTCTCTCCATGT
The DNA here is from genome assembly GCF_040319775.1 of Mesorhizobium sp. M0870. NCBI lineage: Bacteria > Pseudomonadati > Pseudomonadota > Alphaproteobacteria > Hyphomicrobiales > Phyllobacteriaceae > Mesorhizobium > Mesorhizobium sp. M0870. The sequence goes on along the minus strand of NZ_JAMYOI010000009.1, from coordinate 232,184 downwards.
AAGGACGGATCACGGTCATGCGGTCGTCGCGAAAGCGGTCGAACGGGACCACCTCCGCGCCCATCTTGCGCACGTTGGCGATCTTCATCGCCGGCGCGTCCGAAGGCATGGCGATCACCGCCCTGACGCCGAACATCGCGGCCGAAGCGGCGACGCCTTGCGCATGATTGCCCGACGAGAAAGCGACGACACCTTGGCTGCGTTCCGCCTCGCCGAGCGACGACAGCTTGTTGTAGGCGCCGCGGAATTTGAACGAGCCGGTACGCTGCAGCGTCTCCGGCTTGAACAGGATGCGGCCGCCGAAGCGCTTGTTCAGCTCCTGCGATTCGAGCAACGGGGTTTCGACGATCAGGCCGGAGAGACGCGCGGCGGCGGCGTGGATGTCGGCGATGCCGGGAGGGGTGGTCATGGCGGGTCCTGCGGAAACATGTTGCCCTTCATGATGCCCGCAAAGGGAGGCGGCGCACCAATGAAAAAATGTGACCGTTACAAAGTTTGGCGGGTCATGAACGGCGCTTGCGCCGCCCCTCACCTGCCTGCCGGCATCCTCTCCCCGTATAGTGACGGGGAGAGGGGCCTTCATCAACGGTTTCGCCAATCACTAGCGTTGCAGGAAGAGTGCCGAGGTTGCGGCCGGCGTCTTTCTCCCCGTTCTACGGGGAGAAATGCCCGGCAGGGCAATGAGGGGCGGCGCCGAGATGGGCAGTTAACTCCCTACTTATCCGAGCAAAGTCCTCTGCCTCTTGCCCCCACCCAGCTTGCGCCAGTTGTTGAACCGGTGGCTGGCGGCGGCAAACGAGATCTTCATCTGCTGGGCGACCGAATAGCGCGACTTGCCCTCGTCGAACATGCGGTAGCAGCACTCGACGCCCTCCTCGGTCAGTTTGCCGTCCGGCGCCTTGTTGTGCGGGTTGGCGGGATCGAATTTCTCGACCTGCTGCTCGACCAGCCCCTTCAGGCGTTGCAGGTCGGCCTCGATGCTGGCGATGAGATCGAGAACGGGCTTGGGATCATAGGGGTGCGGAGGCTGTTTTGCCGTCATCTGCCGGTTCCTTGTTCTTGGCTTGAGTCCAGCAATATAGGTGAACATTCACTGATAATGAAGGGTCACCGCGGGCGCGGGGCTTCAACAATTCTTGACCGCGACCCAGCGCGCAATTGACCGAAGGCGTTCAAAACCCTAGTTTAGAACTATTCTAAACTAGGGTGAATTCCTCATGCTTTCCCGTGTTTTCGGCTTCGGCCGCCGCCCCTTCGAATCGCTCTCCGAACAGGAGATCCTGGCGCTGGCCATTTCCTCCGAGGAGGATGACGGACGCATCTACCGCGCCTATGCCGACGGCCTGACGGAAAACTTCCCGCAATCGGCAAAAGTGTTCGAGGAGATGGCCGAGGAAGAGGATGGCCATCGCGATGCGCTGATCGAGCTGTTCCGCAAACGGTTCGGCGAGCGCATACCGCTGATCCGGCGCGAACATGTGAAGGGCTATTACGAGCGCAAGCCCGACTGGCTGGTCCGGCCGCTCGGCATCGAGCACGTCCGCAGCCAGGCCGAGGCGATGGAGCGGCAAGCCTACCTTTTCTATGTCGAGGCGGCCAAGCGCACGGCGGATGCCTCGACGCGAAAACTGCTCGACGATCTGGCGGTGGCCGAACTGGGCCATGAGACCCTGGCGCAGCGTCTGGAGCAGAAACATGTGCCGGGCGAAGTGAAGGATGAAGAGACCGCCGCCGAGCAGCGCCAGTTCATCCTCACCTATGTGCAACCAGGGCTGGCCGGGCTGATGGACGGATCGGTGTCCACTCTGGCGCCGATCTTTGCCGCCGCCTTCGCCACGCATGACACCTGGCAGACGCTGTTGGTTGGGCTTGCCGCCTCGATCGGCGCCGGCATTTCGATGGGCTTCACCGAGGTCGCTTCCGACGACGGCAAGCTGTCGGGCCGCGGCTCGCCGATCAAGCGCGGTTTGACCGTCGGCATCATGACGACGTTGGGCGGTCTCGGACACGCGCTCCCCTATCTCATTCCGAGCTTCTGGACGGCGACGGGTGTCGCTGCAGTGGTGGTGTTCTTCGAACTGTGGGCGATCGCTTTTGTCCAGAACCGCTACATGCAGACGCCCTTCCTGCGTGCCGCCTTCCAGGTGGTGCTGGGCGGCGCCCTGGTGTTCGCGGCCGGCGTGCTGATCGGGAATGCGTAACCGCAAAGCGCCCCCTCACCCAGCCTCCGCTTCGCTCGGCTGACCTCTCCCCGAGGGGAGAGGAGACTACCAGCGCCGGCGCCAACTCTTCTCCCCTGGGGGAGAAGGTGGCCGCGAAGCGGCCGGATGAGGGGGCGACGGCGCGGCGATCGGCTACCACTCACCCATTCACCGCCCGGCTATCCCTAGGCGCCTCGTCCCTCTCCGTCAGCCCATAATCCCTCACCACATGGGCGATGCGCAGTCGGTAGCCGGCAAAGATGCCGCCACGACCGGCCTGCTGCGCCTGCCGGTGTTCTTCGGTGCTGCGCCAGGCCTTGACCGCTTCCTCGTCGCGCCAGAACGACAGCGACAGGACGCGGTTCGGATCGGCCAGGCTCTGGAAGCGCTCGATCGACAGAAAGCCGTCGATGCCGTCGAGCAGCGGCCGCAGATCGGCGGCGATGCTCAGATATGCATCGCGCCTGCCCGCCGCCGGCTCGACCTCGAAGATGACGGCAATCACGGCAGCACCAGTTTCGCGTGCGGGCCCGAGACGTGCTTCAGGAACATGCGGTCCTCCTTGAGGATGAATCTTTCACGCTTGGCAAACTCGTAGTTTGCCTTGCCGGCGGGATGGGCGGCAAGTCGCGCGCGGTAGGCCTCATAGGCCGCCAGGCTGTCGATGTTGTAGGCGGCATAGGCCGTTGTCGCCGAGCCTTCATGAGGCGCGTAATAACCGATCAAATCGGCGCCGCAGCGTGGAATGGCCTGGCCCCAGTTGCGGGCGTACTCCTCGAAGGCCGCCTTGCCGAACGGGTCGATCTCATAGCGGATGAAGCAAGTGATGGTCATTGTGGTCTCCTCGGGATTGCGTCAATAGTTCGAGCCGCATCGAAACGTCCTGCCGCCCGACCTGCTAGGGCTGCCAGAAGGATTTCGCGCATTCGCGGCGCACGTCTTGCCGTGTAAGGCCAAGATCGCGCAGCTGATGATCGTCGATCTCGGCAAGGTCGAGGCGCTGCAGATGACGGTCATACCAGCGGGCCAGCAGCCGCGAACGCAACCAGGTGACGAACGGGAACGATTGTCGGCTGGGGAGCGCCGAGGGGAAAGCGGTTCGTGCGGCCATCGTCGTCTCCTTGATCTCACCTGAGAATAGTGATTATCTGACAAGGATGCTTCGATGAGGAACGAACCATGCGCGAAGGACCAGACATCGCCCGCATCGCCAGCCTGGTCGGCGACCCGGCACGGGCAAACATGCTGAATGCCCTGATGGGCGGCACGGCGCTGACGGCGAGCGAGCTGGCGCTCGAGGCCGGCGTCTCGCTGCCGACCGCCAGCTCGCACCTGGGCAAACTGATGGAAGGTGGGCTGCTCACGGTGGCGAGCCAGGGCCGGCATCGCTATTACGGCCTCGCCGGACCGCAGGTGGCGGGCATGATCGAAGCCATCACAGGTGTCGCGGAAGCCGTCGGTCCAAAGCGTGTGCGCCCGGGTCCGCGCGATGGCGCCATGCGCGTGGCGCGCGTCTGCTACGATCACCTCGCTGGCGAGCAGGCGGTGACGATGCTCGATCGGCTCGTCGCCAAAAACGTGCTGGTCCGCGACGAACAGGAGATCAGGCTCGGTCCTTCGGCCGCATCGCATTTCGCAGCGATAGGCATCGACGTCTACACCAAGCCGCGACGGCCGGTGTGCCGCGCTTGCCTCGACTGGAGCGTGCGGCGCTCACACCTCGCCGGCACACTGGGCGCCGCCATCCTCGACAAGATCCTTGCCGAGAAATGGGCGCGCCGCGAGAAGGACAGCCGCGCGGTGATCTTCTCGCCGCCGGGTAGGCAGGCGTTTGAGAGGGTGTTTTTGACGTGAGACGTCGGCGGGACAACGCCCCCCTCTGCCCTGCCGGGCATCTCCCCCTCTTGGGGGAGATTGGCAGTTTCATCGTTTCGCTCACCTTACAGCGTTGATAGTTGGCGAAAGCGGTGGAGCGCATAATCTCCCCCTTGAGGAGGAGATGGCCGGCAGGCCAGAGGGGGGTACGCGAAGGATCGCTGCGTTGGCAAATTGCGGCGAACTCTACCCCCGCTTCAACACCTTCCCCTGCTTGAAAAACTCCTTCCACGGATCGGCTTTCGCCAATTGCTTCAGCGTCGTCTTGTCGCCGATCGGGAAAGCGTTCGGCGCCAAGCCGGCCTCGATCTCTGGCCAGGTCACCGGCATCGACACGGTGGCGCCCTTCTTGGCGCGCGACGAATAGGGCGCGACCGTCGTCGAGCCCCTGCCGTTGCGCAGATAGTCGACGAAGATCTTTCCGGTGCGCGCTTTTTTCGACAGCGTCGCCGTGTAGCGGTCGGGGGCACCCTGCTCCAGCGCCCTGGCGAAATCATGGGCGAAGGTTTTGACCTCCTCCCAATCCGCCGCTGGTCTCAGCGGCACCATGACGTGAAAGCCCTTGCCGCCCGACGTCTTGACGAAGTTCGGCAGCGACAGCTCGTCGAGCTTGCCCCTGATATCGAGTGCCGCCTCGCGGACCGCCTTCACGTCGACACCTTCATCGGGATCGAGATCGAAGATGATCTGGTCGGGCTTTTCGATCTCATCGATCGTGCACCCCCAAATGTGGATCTCGACCACGCCATACTGGACCAGTGCGGCAACACCATCGAAATCCCGGATGTACAGGATCTCCTCGCCGTCACTAGGGTCCTTCATGCGGGCGATCTTGTCGCTCATGCCGGCCGAGGCATGTTTCTGGAAGAAACGTTGGCCACCGACACCGTCCGGCGCCCGCACCAAGCTGAGCGGCCGGTTGACGACAAACTGTTCCATGCGCGGCCAAACCTGCGCGTAATGGTCCAGCAGGCCCCGCTTGGAGATGTTTTCGTCCGGCCACAGCAGCTTGTCGGGATGCGAGAGTTTTACCGTGGTCGTCATCGATCTAGCGGCTTTGCCACCCGGTGCCGGCTTGGCCGTGCTCTCGCCTGTCGATGGCTTGCCTGTCGACGCTTTGGGCTTTTCCTGCACGACTTCCTCCGCCGCCTTGTCCTCGCGCAATCCCTGGAACGAGGCGTGGCGTATTATACGGTCCGAGGTCCAGCTGCGAAACTCCACTTCGCCGACAAGCTCGGGCTTGACCCAGACCAGGCCCTTTCCCTTCGGCACGGCGGCGGAGAAGGGCGATGTTTTTGCCGTCAATGCATCGAGTTTTGCCTTCAGCTCATTGGCGCCCTTGCCCGAAAAACCGGTGCCGACGCGGCCGGCATAATGCAGCTTGCCGCCCTCATGGAAGCCGACGAGGATCGAGCGCAATCCGCGCCCGGTCTTGTCCGACGGCAGATAGCCGCCGATGACGAATTCCTGCCGCGCCGTGCATTTCGACTTCACCCAGGTCGGGCCTCGGCCGCTGCGATAGGGGGCATCGGCACGCTTTGAGACGACGCCTTCCAGGCCCATGCGGCAGGCATGCTCCAGCATGATCTTGCCAGGTTCGGAGAAATGGTCGCTGAAGCGGGCCGCGGGATTGTCGGACTGTTCGCCGAGCAGCTCCTGCAAGGCCTGCTTGCGCTCGACCAGCGGCTCGCGGCGCAAATCCCTTCCGTCGAGGCGCATCAGGTCGAACACGTAATAGACGAACCGATGCGTCCGCTTCGCCGACAGGTCCTGCTGCAGCAGCGCGAAAGACGAGACGCCGCTGTCGGCGAGCACGACCACCTCGCCATCGATGATGGCGTCGCTGCACTTCAGCCCGGCCAGCTCCGCGACGATCTCGCTGCCGAATTTCTTTGTCCAGTCGAGGCCGGTCCGGGTCAGCAGCCGCACATCGGTGCCGGCGATCTGCGCCTGCATGCGGTAGCCGTCGAACTTCACCTCATGCAGCCAGTCCTTGCCCGGCGGTGCATCGCGCTCCAGCGTGGCCAGCTGCGGCTCGATGAAGTCGAGGCGTTTGCCGGGTTTCGCTTTGCCGGCGGCCGGCTTGTTGGAATGCCATACTTTCGGCTTCTCACCCTTTGCGGACTTGCCCTCGCCGACCTCCTCGATGGTCAGGCCGGACTTCACCGATTCTGGCGCTTCCTTGAGGATGTCCTCGCCAGGACGCGCTGCGGCATCGTCCGACTTGATCAGCAGCCAGTTGTCGCGTTTTTCACCCGCACGCGGCTTCAGCCGCACCAGATGCCATGCCCCATGCAGCTTGTGGCCCTCAAGCTCAAAGCTGATATGGCCCTTCTTCATCGCCTTGGCCGGGTCGATCTCGGGGGTCCAGGTGCCCTCGTCCCAAACGATGACCGAACCGCCGCCATATTCGCCCTTGGGAATGGTGCCCTCGAACGGCGCATAGTCGATCGGGTGGTCCTCGACATGCACGGCGAGCCGCTTCTCATGCGGGTCGAGGCTCGGGCCGCGCGTCACCGCCCAGCTCCACAGCACGCCGTCATGCTCAAGCCGCAGGTCGTAATGCAGCCGCGTCGCGGCATGCTTGTGGATGACGAAGATGCCGCCGGCCTCGCCCTTCTTGGCCAGGGCAACCTTGCCGGCCGGTTCGGCGGTCTTCTTGAAATCGCGCTTGGAATGATATTGTTCGAGGCTGGCCATCCGTTGGGTTCCTCAGGCCGATTTGCGTTTGGGCGCGCTGCCTTCCGGCTTGGCGCGTTTGGCCGCCGGCTTGGCTTTCGCCGACGAAGGCTTTTTCGATGACCCGGAGTCCGACAGGCTCTTCTTCAGCGCGTCGAACAGATTGACGACATTGGAAGGTTTGGGCGCCGCTTTGGCCTTCGGCGCCCTGTGGCCGGCCTTCTTGGCGCGGATCAGCTCCAGCAGCGCCTCCTCGTATTTGTCGTCGAATTTCGAGGGGTCGAACTTCGTCTTCTTCTTGTCGATGATCAACTCGGCGAGGTCGGTCATCTCCTGATCGGTCTTCACGGACTCGATGTCGCCGAACACGGTTTCCGGTTGGCGCACCGTGTTGTCGTAGCGCAAGGTCGTCAGCACCATCCCTTTGCCGAGCGGCTCGATAACCACCGGCCGTTCGCGTCGGTAGAGCACGATACGCGCCAACCCGGCCATCTTCTTGCCCGCCATCGCATCCCGGATGACGGCGAACGCCTCTTCCGACACCTTGTCGGCCGGGGCGACATAATAGGGCGTATCGAGATAGATCTGCTGGATCGAAGCTTTGTCGACGAAACCGTCCAGCGCCATCGTGTGCGAGGATTCGATCTGTACCGCCTCGATCTCGTCCTCCTCGATATGGATGAAATCGCCATCGTCGAGTTCATAGCCCTTGACCTCCTCATCCTCCTCCAGCGGCTTGCCGGTTTCGGCATCGACATAGAGCCGCTTCACCGTGTTGCCGGTCTTGCGGTTGAGAATGCGAAACGAGACCCGCTCCGTGTGGGTGACGACATTGGTCAGTTCGACGGCACAGGTGACCAGCGATAGCTTCAGATAGCCCTTCCAGGCCGGACGCGGCGCCATGAGCTCTTCCCTTCCAGAACGAGATGAAGGTGAGAACGGACAGACCGCGCTCCAGTTCCGCGCTCACGCGCCGATCTGGATGCCGAGGGCCACCCGTGGCGTTCTGGCCGCCAGCACGGAAATTTCGCGAGCGCGGCAAAAGTTGAAACAGAACCGCGCACGGGCGACATTCAAACGAAACATATGTGATGCAAAAGTCACATTGACCGGAATGCCGACCAACTGCACCGAAAGACCCCGAATCAGCCGCATTCCAGCCACGAAGCGAGGCATTTTCGACCAGATATTAACATCACGTTCACCGACTATTCACGCCTCGACGCTATGATGACCGCAATTCGGAAGGGACATCCGAAAATCGGGACAGGGACCAGGGTAATGAACTTCCTCGCGCACCTCATCGGCTATGCCGCCGCAATCCGCGAATTCATCGCGCCGACTTATCGGCCCGAGCGCTATTACATGCGCGGCCCCGGCCCGGCCTGCGCCCGTCGCGGCAACTCGCTGGGCGCGCACTGATCATGGCTTTCGAAAATCGCCACGACAGCCGGATCTGCAGGCCCGCCGCCTCTACCCGCGCCACCACCTATCGCGCCGAGCGTCCCGCTCTCGCCGACAGGCGCCGTGCGACATCGCCACGGCTTTGATACCGACGCTGGCCGGCTTAGTGTCGTAGGACACGAGCAGCCGAGGCCAGCTTGACCGACCATTCCCAACCCAGTCGACCCAAGTCAAACCGTCCCTCCGGAACAACTCTCGACGCACGCTATCCATTGATCGTTTTCGATGGCGTCTGCGTGCTCTGTTCCGGCTTCGTGCGCATGGTGGTCAGGCTCGACCGCCAAGGCCGTTTCCGCTTCGCCACGGCGCAGTCGCCCTTCGGTGAAACGCTGTTCCGGAGGCATGGACTGCGCACGGACTCTTACGAAACCAATCTCGTCCTGATCGACGGCGTCGCCTTCACGCGGCTTGACAGCTTCGTCGCAGTCATGGCGGAACTCGGCTGGCCCTGGCGGGCGGCAAAAGCGCTGTTGCTGCTGCCGCGCCCGCTGCGTGATTGGCTCTACGATCGCATCGCCAAGAACCGCTACGCCCTGTTCGGCAGGAAGGACAGCTGCGAGATCCCCGCACCCGAGCTGCGGGAACGGTTCCTTGGCTAGAAAACGTGGGGAGCAGCGCGTGAAGCGTCTCATCTAACACCGACGGCTTCTGGCGGCTGCATTGTCCATTTGCGTTGCCAAGGTGGCTGTGATCGCTGCCCACATTGTTCGAAGCTGCCGAGGGTAGCCGCTTCCACGTTCCCGGCGAGATTTCTCATCTGCTCAGAAGGCCGATCACGCGTTATCGTGGTTGGCCGGTGCCATCCGGCCCGCATGGCTCAAGCACGATCGGTCTGCCTGCAGTCTTGCCGAGCTCCCTGCAGCCCTGAGCCGTGCACAGCGTCCACCCGTCACCGGTCGCGCCGGAGGCGGCCAGCACGACGCGCCGCTGCGGGCCGACATCAGGCGCATAGATCCACCAGCCGTCGCGCAGCACCGCGCCTTCCGGGGGCTCCATGCCGGCACCCGAACCCTCGATCCGGGCTTCGACCACCTGCAGGCCGGAAGGCGTGATCTTCCAGTCCTCCTCCCACCGCGTCCGTTCCACCGAATGCGTCCAGGACAGCGTGAAGGCGGCAACGGAGAGCGTCACCGTCTTGCCGGCGGCCAGGATGCACAGGCTCATGCTTTGGCGGCCTGCCGTGAGCGAAAATAGTGCCAGCCGATCCAGGCCAGCGCCAGCACCCAGCCGGCCTCGTCGGTGAGCGGCACCGCAGCGACCAGAAGCACGCCGGCCGCGAAGGCGATGAGCCGTTCCCACAACGCCATGCGGCGGGCGAGAAAGCCGACGGCGGCGGCACCCCACAACACGATGCCCATGCACGCCTTGGCGACGATGTATGCGACCTCGACGGGATAGCCGAACTGGGCGGCGATTGGCCCGGCGTCCTGCAGCATCAGCGCCGGCGTATAGACCGCCATGAACGGCACGACGAAGCCGGCAATGGCGAGCTTGGTCGCCTGGATGCCGATCTTGAGGCCGCTTTCCCTAGCCATCGGTGCGGCGGCAAACGCGGCCAGCGCCACCGGCGGCGTCAGATCGGCCATGATGCCGAAATAGAACACGAACATGTGGCTGACCAGCAGCGGCACGCCGAGTTCCAGCAGCGCCGGCCCGGCCAGCGACGAGGTGATGATGTAGTTGGGGATGGTCGGGATGCCCATGCCGAGCACCAGGCAGGTGACCATGGTCAACACCAGCGACAGGAACAGATTGTCCTGGCCGATCGAGATGATCCAGCCGATGAAGGTCGAGGCGATGCCGGTGAGCGTCAGCGTGCCGATGACGATGCCGACGATGGCGCAGGCAATGCCGACCGGCAGCGCGTTCTTGGCGCCTTCGGCACGCGAGTCGACGCAGATTTGCAACGTCTCGCGGCCGCCCTTGAACGTGAAGCAGGCGACGACCAGTGCGGCGATCACCAGGCCGAGGAGGTTGACGCCGAACTTCATGAACGAAGCGGCGGCAAGCCCGAGCGCGATCCAGAAGACGATGCGGAAGGCGAGCGGTCCGATCGCCGCCGCCAGCGGCGTGCCGAGGATGAGCACGATGGTCAGCGCCAGGCCCATCGTGCCGGCGAAGATCGGCGTGTAGCCGGCCAACAGCAGATAGATCAGCGCTGCCAGCGGCAGCACCAGCGGCCAGTGTTGCCGCACCGCGTCCCACGGGTTGGGCAGCTCGGCCTTGGCCATGCCGTGCAGGCCGGCCTTGCCGGCTTCCAGATGCACCTGCCAGAAGCAGGCGCCGAAATAGAGCAGCGCCGGGATGATCGCCGCCTTGACCACTTCGGCATAAGGCACGTTCAGCGTCTCGGCCATGATGAAGGCGACCGCGCCCATCACCGGCGGCATGATCTGGCCGCCCATCGAGGAGGTCGCCTCGACGGCGCCGGCAAAGGCCGAGCGGAAGCCGAAGCGCTTCATCAGCGGGATGGTGAACTGGCCGCTGGCCACCACATTGGCGACGCCCGAGCCGGAAATGGTGCCCATCAGCGCCGACGACAGCACGCAGACCTGCGCCGGGCCGCCGCGCCATGTGCCGACAAGGCCCAGCGCGAAATCGTTGAACAGCGCGATCATGCCGGCACGTTCGAGGAAGGCGGCAAAGACGACGAAGATGAAGATGTAGGCGGCCGAGACATAGATCGGCGTGCCGTAGATGCCTTCGGTGCCGTAGGCGAAGGTGTCGACCAGCTGGGCGAAATCATAGCCGCGATGGATGAGCGGCGGCGGCAGATGGTTGCCGAAAAAGCAGTAAGCGAGAAAGATGAAGGCGATGACCGCCAGCGGCAGGCCCATCAGCCGCCGCGCCGCCTCGAAGACCAGCACCACCAGCACAGCGCCGACGATCAGGTCCGGCGTGGTCAGGAAGCCGGAGCGCCGGATGAGGTCGGTGTAGAACACCCAATTGTAGAGGCCGGTGCCGAAACCGAGCACGCCGAGCGTCCAGAACGCGGCTTTGGCCGGCATGCTTTTGGCGCGCAGATTGGCGATCAGGCCGAAGCCGAGCAGCAGCAGGAAGCCGACATGCATGGCCCGCACCACCTGGCTCGGAATGCTGCCATAGGCGGCGACATAGATCTGGAACACGGAAAAGGCGACAGCGATGAGAAAAGCGGCCTTGCCTGCAAGGCCGTCGCCGAAGCCCGGCGGCAGCCCTTCAACCTGCTCTTCGACGGCAGGGAGATGGAAGGTGGCGGATTTGCCGTCGGTTATTTCGCTCATCCGACGCACTTCAAAACAAGCGAATTGTGGCCTGGCGAGTACATCTCAGATAGCCGAGCCACCCACTCTACTTCAGCAACCCCTTCTCCTTGTAATAACGCTCGGCACCGGGGTGCAGCGGCACCGGCATGCCGTCGAGCGCCTTGGCCGGGTCGATCGCCTTGGCAGCGGCATGCGCCGCGGCAAGCTGGTCGAGATGGTCGAATATCAGCTTGGTCAACTGGTAGGCGGTCTCGTCGGAGACATCGGCGCGGGTGATGAGGAAATTGCCGACGGCGGCGGTCGCGACATCCTCGCTCTGGCCCTCATAGGTGCCCTTGGGAATGACCACCGAAAGATAGGGCGAGCCGATTTTGGCGACATCCTCGGCCGGCACCGCCACGACATTGATCGGCACCGAGGTGGCGAGGTCGCGGATCGAGGCGACGCCGAGCCCGGCCGATTGCAGCGTGGCGTCGAGCTGCCGGTTCTTGATCAGCTCGACCGATTCGGCGAAGGGCAGATACTCGACCCGGCCGAGATCCTCATATTTCAGCCCGGCGGCGGCGAAGATGGCGCGGGCGTTGAGCTCGGTGCCGGACGCAGGCGCGCCGACCGACAGGCTCTTGCCCTTGAGGTCGGCCAGCGTCTTGATGCCGGACTCCTGGCTGGCGACGATCTGGATATAATTGGGATAGATGGCGGCGATGCCGCGCAATTTATCGAGCTTGCCAGGGAAACCGGCCTCGGCATTGCCTTCGGCGGCCAGCTTGACGGAATCGCCCAGCGCAAAGGCGATCTCGCCCTTGCCTTGCTGCAACAGATTGAGGTTTTCGACCGAAGCCTTTGTCGCCTGTACCTGGGTGCGGGCGCCTTCGATGCCCTTGCCGTAGATTTCCGACAGCGCCACGCCGAGCGGATAATAGACGCCGGATGTGCCGCCGGTCAGCACATTGATGAATTCCTGCGCCCTGGCTGAGATGGTGCCCAAGCCAAGCGAGAGCGCCACGGCGCCGGCTGCAACGAATTTCGTTCTGAAATTGAACATCGGATCTCCTCCCTGAAAATATCGACGACCGCACCGCCTCCTAGATGCGAACCGGGGCGAGTTTAGACAGCGAGCCGCAAATGCCAACCCGCAATTGTGCTCGTTAGACGAACGGTTGAGGGATCAGGAAACAGATGGCGGCTTGCACAAAAAGCCATCGGGGCCGAAAGTTTTTTGAGCAGCCTGTCGAAATCGGCCACTGCCGCGCGACATACGTCCGGCCTCGCAAGGACGCGGCCTTCGCAAAACGGGAGAAGACCATGCGATACATGATTTTGATCAATAGCGACGAAGCCGCATTGGCGAACACGCCGATCGAGAAGGCCCAGCAGATGAGCGCGGCCTATGGCGCCTATACCGAAGCGTTGAAGAAATCCGGTGCGTGGCTGGCTGGCGAAAGGCTGCGCCCGACCCAGGCCACCACCTCGGTGCGGATCGCTGACGGCAAGACCAACGTGATCGACGGCCCCTATGCCGACACCAAGGAGCAGCTTGCCGGCTTCTACATGATCGAGGCGGCTGACATCGATACAGCCATCGAATGGGCGGCACGCTGTCCGGCAGCCAGCACCGGCACGGTCGAATTGCGGCCGATCTGGGAAATGGCCGACTACATGCCCAAGAAATGACGGTGATGGACAGTCGCCCGGACATCGCCCGGGCGGCCGCCGAGGCGGCCGCGCGGCAGAGCTACGGCAAGCTGGTCGCCTGGCTCGCGGCCCGCACGCGCGACGTGGCCGCCGCCGAGGACGCGCTGGCCGATGCCTTTGCCGCCGCCCTCGAGCGCTGGCCGCGAACCGGCGTGCCGGAAAAGCCGGAAGCCTGGCTGCTGGCGGTGGCGCGGCGGCGCCGCGTCGATGCGGTGCGGCGGCGGCTCACCAGCGAGGCCGGCCGCGAGCATCTCAAGCTGATTGCGCAGGAGGCGGAGGCACGCATGACCGAGGAAGATCTGCCCGACGATCGGCTGCGGCTGATGTTCGCTTGCGCCCATCCGGCGATCGAATCGAGCGTACGTTCGCCGCTCATCCTGCAGACCGTACTAGGGTTCGACGCCGCGACGATCGCCTCCGCCTTCCTGGTCTCGCCCGCAACCATGGGCCAGCGCCTGGTGCGCGCCAAGTCCCGCATCCGTGAAACCGGCATTCCGTTCCGCGTGCCGGAGCGGGTCGAACTCGGCGAAAGGCTGGACGCGGTGCTGGAGGCGATCTATGCCGCCTTCGCCGAAGGCTGGTCCGATCCGGCCGGCACCGAAACGCGGCGCCGCAACCTGGCGACCGAAGGCATCTGGCTCGGCCGGCTGGTGGCTTCGCTGTTGCCGGAGGAGCCGGAGGCACTGGGCCTCTTGTCGCTGATGCTGTTTGCTGAGTCCCGCCGCGCGGCACGGCGCAGTGCCGCCGGCGACTTCGTGCCGCTGGCGGAACAGGATTGCCTTCTATGGGACCGCGCCCTCATCGATGAGGCGGAGGCGCTGCTTTCCCACGCCGCGTCCAAGGGCGTCATCGGCCGTTACCAGCTTGAGGCGGCCGTGCAGTCCGCGCATGCGGCACGAAGGCTCACCGGCCGCACCGATTGGGTGGCGATCCAGGAACTCTACGACGCGCTGCTTTCGATCGCAGGATCGCCGGTGGTGGCGATAAACCGCGCGGTGGCGATCGCCGAGGCCGAGGGCGCCGTGGCCGGCCTGGCGGCCCTTTACGTGCTGGGCGACGACAAGCGGCTTGACGAGTATCAGCCCTATTGGGCCGCACGCGCCGGTCTCCTGGCCAGGCTTGGTCAGGTACCGCAAGCCTGCGAAGCCTATGACCGGGCGATCGGCCTTGAGCGCGACCCGGCGGTGCGCCGGTTCCTGCAAGGTAAAAGAGCGGTGCTCAGAAATTGAGCTTCAGCCCGGCCACATCTCGTGCGAGGTGTTGAGCGTCTTCATCAGCGGATGGTCGCGCAGCCGCGCCCACAGGCGTTCAATGTTCGGCCATGCCGTCCGCGCGCTGTCGATGTCGGGATGCCAGGCGACCAGCATGACCAGACAGATGTCGGCCAGCGACATCCCGTCACCGACCAGCCAGTCACGGCCCTCGAGCGCGGCATCGAGAACGGCAAAGCCGCGGTCCATCTCGGCCACGGCCGCCAGCTTGACCGCCTTGGTGCCTTCGGGATCGGCCGTGTAGCGGTATGCGTAGTAGAAACGCAGCACCGCCGGATAGAGCACCGACGACATGAATGCCATCCAGCGCAGGAAATCGGCGCGGGCAGGCGAGTCTACTGCCGGCGCCAAATTGGCATTGGGATGACGCTCGGCAAGCAGGATGCAGATCGCCGCCGATTCGGTCATCGAGCTTCCGTTTGGCAAGGTCAGCACCGGCACCTGGTTCAACGGACTGATGTCGAGGAAGGCGGGATCGGGCCGGTCGGTCTTCGGCACGTCGATCTGCTCGAACGGTGCATTCGCCAGCACCAGCGCCGCCTCGACGACGAAGCCGCCGCTGCCAGGACGGGTGTAGAGCTTGTACATGAAATCCTCCCCCGGCCCGCGCAGACGGGCCGTGGGCGGTATGCACCGGAAGCAGGGCGCTGCTCAAGCCGGTGGCTGACGCCACGGGGATTTTTTCAGCGGGCCAGCTCAGTCACGGAGAAGCGTCGGACTACGATCCCAACCCTTCGAACAGGATCGTCGACAGATAGCGCTCGGCGAAGGACGGGATGATCACCACAAGGTTCTTGCCCTTGTTCTCCGGCCGCGAGCCGACGACGATGGCTGCCTGCAAGGCGGCGCCCGACGAGATGCCGACCGGCACGCCTTCGAGGCGGGCGACGAGGCGGGCATTGGCCACGGAATCCTCGTTCGACACTTTGACGATCTCGTCATAGATCGTCGTGTCGAGGATTTTGGGCGCAAAGCCGGCGCCGATGCCCTGGATCTTGTGCGGGCCGGGCTGGCCGCCCGACAGAACCGGCGAGGAGTCCGGCTCGACGGCGACGACATACACGGAGGGCTTGCGCTTCTTCAGCACCTGGCCGACGCCGGTGATGGTGCCGCCGGTGCCGATGCCGGCGACGAAGATATCGACTTCGCCGTGCGTATCGTTCCAGATTTCCTCGGCTGTCGTCGTGCGGTGGATTTCCGGATTGGCCGGATTCTCGAACTGCTGCGGGATGATCGCGTTGGGGATCGTCGCTGCCAGTTCGTCGGCCTTGGCGATGGCGCCCTTCATACCTTTCGGGCCTTCTGTCAGCACCAGCTCCGCGCCGAGCAGCGCCAGCATTTTCCGGCGCTCGATCGACATCGTTTCGGGCATCGTCAGGATCAATTTGTAGCCCTTGGCGGCAGCGGCGAAGGCAAGCGCGATGCCGGTGTTGCCAGACGTCGGTTCGATCAGCGTGGTCTTGCCGGGAGAGATCTTGCCCGACGCCTCCAGGGCCTCGATCATCGCCACGCCGATGCGGTCCTTGACCGAGGCAATCGGATTGAAGAATTCGAGCTTGGCGATGAGATTGGCGACGATGCCCTTTTCCCGAGCGAATTTGTCGAGCCGCACCAGCGGCGTGTCGCCGATCGTGTCGGTGATGGAATCGTAGACGCGGCCGCGGCCGGGCACGCGGGCTGATGTAACGGGCTTGTTCATTGGTTTCGCTCCCAGAATTTCAGGCAAGTGGATTTGCGGGCAACATAGGACCTTCGACCGCGCAAGATAGACTGTCGATTGAAAATATCCGAGTGGGACCTGTGTCTAAAACAGTGCCGTCTCGGAAAAGCATTTCCCGCAAAGGCCTGTTTGCGAAATGCTTTGGCCGAAAGCCCGCTATTGGCGGGCGGCAATCGCTGCAGCGGCACCGACCATGAAGCCGGCAGCCGTACGGTTCAGCGCCTTGAGCGCGCGCGGCGACTTCAGGAACCAGCGCGCCTTGGCGGCCAGCGCCAGATACGGCACCAGCACCACCAGAAGCACGACGACCGTCAGCGCGACGAGAATGCCGTAGTCGGCCAGCGTAATGGTTTTCAGGTCGACGATGGTCGGCGTGATGGCGAGATAGAAGATCATCGTCTTCGGATTGCCGAGCGTGACAGTCAGGCCGGCGGCAAAGCTCGACAGCAAGCCGCCCTTGCCTTTTCTGGCCTCGACGGTCTCGAGCGTGATGCCGCTGTTCCAGAAGCGCCAGCCGAGGAAGGCGAGATAGGCGACGCCGAGCCATTTGATGGCCAGGAAAACCATGCCGAAACTCTGTGCAACGATGGCGAGGCCGAGCACCACAGCGGTCAGATAGGTGATGTCGCCAACCATCAGGCCAAAAGACATCGCCAGCGACGAGCGGAAGCCGGAGCCGAGCGCACGGGCGACCAGCGCGGTGATGCCGGGACCAGGAATCGCGGCGGCGATGCCGAGAGCGGCGCTGTAGGCGAGGAATCCGGTGAGGGTCATGGTTGCGGCCTTGCGCGACGCTGCTATCACGGCATCCTATCGCACAAAGCCCGGCGGGCGTGAATTCCCTGGAACTCGGATTCGATTGCACCACGCCTGTGCGAGTTGCGCTCAGGAACGACCGTCGCCATGGGTGACACGCCAGATGGTGCCGTTGCCGTCCTCGGTGACGATCAGCGCACCATCCAGGTCCACCGCCACGCCGACCGGCCGCCCCCACACCTCGCCGTTTGAGACGACGAAACCGGTGATGAAATCCTCATATTCGCCGGTTGGCTTGCCGTCCTTGAACAGCAACCGCACCACCTTGTAGCCGGTCCGGTTGCCGCGGTTCCATGAACCGTGCAGAGCGACGAAAGCATCGCCCTTGTATTCAGCCGGAAAGCTCTTCCCCTCGTAGAAGGCAATGTTGAGCGGCGCCGAATGCGCCTGCATCAGCACATCGGGAACGGTCGTTTTGCCGGCAAGATCGGGGCGCTCACCCTTGTGGCGAGGATCCTCATTGTCGCCGATATAATACCACGGCCAGCCATAGAAGGCGCCGTCCTTGATCACGGTCGCGTATTCGGGCGGCACATTGTCGCCAAGCGCATCCCGTTCGTTGACGACGCACCACAGCGCGCCGGTCGCCGGCTGCACGGTCATGCCCGAGCAGTTGCGCAGGCCGGTGGCAAGGATGCGGCCATTCTTGCCATTGGGATCGAAGGCCAGGACGCCGGCGCGGCCGTCCTCGGATCCCCATGTGGCGCCGAGCGGCTGCGACTTCGCCCAGGCGTCGAGGCCGCCCTTCGGTTCCTTGCCCATGCGCTCGGCGACATTCGATCCCGAGCCGACCGACAGATAAAGCGTCTTGCCATCCGGCGAAAAGGCGATGTCGCGGGTCCAGTGATGATTGGCGGGGATGTTGCCGACGATGGTTTCCGGATCGCCGGAGGCCTTCAGGTCGCCATTGCGGTAGGCAAAGCGCACGATGCTGTCGCTGTTGGCGACATAGATCCATTGCGGGTCAGCGCCCGGCGGATAGAAGGCAATGCCATAGGGCCGTTTGAGATTGCCGGCAAAGATGCCGTCCTGCACAGGGCTCGCGCTGCCTTCCGCCAGGCGATAGATGCGGACCTGATTGGCTTTGCTGTCGGCGACGAACAGGTCGCCGTTCGGCGCGACGCGCACGACGCGTGGATTGTCGATGCCCGATGCAACCAGCTCGGCCGAGAATCCCGGCGGCAGTTGCAGCTTCGCGTCTGCCGGCATGTCCGCAACGCCGGCGCTGTTCGAGGTCGATCTGTTGGCATCGGGCTTAGGCAGATCATCCGGTCTGATCAGCCGACGTGTGCCCGGCTTGTCCGCTCGCCAGTCGCCGAAGGCGGCCGCACCTTTCAGCACCGGCTCGTCCGCCTGCTGCGCGAACGAAGCGGTCGAGAGAAACAGTGCGGCGAAAAGTGCGGGGCCGGCAAAACGCATCATTCGGTCCTCCAATGTTTGGGCGTGAGAACAGGAACGAGCGGTCTCGTCGATCGTTCCACGGCACACGATGAGGTGGAGGAAGCTTCCGGTTTCCCGGCTCAGGTCCCGGCGGCGTAAAAATCGTCGTCGAGGCGTTTTTCCAACTCGACGAGGTCAGCCGGCAGCGGCAATCCCATGGCGCGCATTTCCTGCAGTTTTTCACGCAACTGCTCCTGGATCTCGTGCTGGTCTTCCGGCTGGTTGACCATCTCTTCCAGCAGCAGGCTGATCCGGGCCTTGAATTCTTCGAGCGCCATCATCGTCTCCTCGGTTGGATCAGCTCAGCGCAGCATGCGGGAAATCAGCTGCGCCGTATAGTC
Organism: Mesorhizobium sp. M0870; assembly: GCF_040319775.1. Lineage (NCBI taxonomy): Bacteria > Pseudomonadati > Pseudomonadota > Alphaproteobacteria > Hyphomicrobiales > Phyllobacteriaceae > Mesorhizobium > Mesorhizobium sp. M0870. The sequence goes on along the minus strand of NZ_JAMYOI010000009.1, from coordinate 213,437 downwards.
GACCATTGGGACGATGCGCGCGTAGTTCAGCCGGGTCGGGCCGATGACGCCGAGCGCGCCCACGACGCGGGCATCCTTGTCGCGATAGGGCGCGACAACCAGCGACGAGCCTGACAGCGAAAACAGCTTGTTTTCCGAGCCGATGAAGATGCGCACGCCCGATCCCTCTTCGGCGAGGTCAAGCAGCTGGATAAGCCCGTCCTGCGTCTCCATGTCCTCGAACAGATGGCGCAGCAGTTCGATGTCGGCCTGGGCGGTGACGTTTTCGAGCAGATTGGCGCGCCCGCGCACGATGAGCCGTGCCGGCAGGCCACTGTCGGCGCCGGCCCACACCGCCAGCCCCTTCTCGACCAGGTCCTGCGACAGCGTGTCGAGCGCGGCCCTGGTCTCTTCCTTGATGCGGGCGATCTCGATCCGCGCCTCGGCAAGCGTTCGGCCGCGTATATGGGCGTTGAGGAAATTTGAGGCCTCGTGCAGTTGCGAGACGGTGATGCCGGCAGGCAGCTCGACGACGCGGTTCTCGACGTCGCCATTCTGCGACACCAGCACCGCCAGCGCCTTGGTCGGTTCGAGCTGGATGAATTCGATGTGCTTCAGCGCCACCTCGTTCTTGGCGGCCAGAACCAGGCCGGCGCCGCGCGACATGCCCGACAGCATCTGGCTGGCCTCGGTCAGCATGTGCTCCAGCGTCGCGCCCGAGCCGGACGCCCGAACCTGTGCCTCGATGGCGCGGCGCTCCTCGTCGGAAAGGTCGCCAAGCTCCATGAAGGCATCGACAAAGAAACGCAGGCCGGCCTGCGTCGGCAACCGGCCGGCCGAGATGTGCGGCGCGTAGATCAGGCCGAGATGCTCGAGATCGCTCATCACGTTGCGGATGGTCGCCGGCGACAGCGAGGACGGCAGGATACGCGACAGGCTGCGCGAGCCCACCGGTTCACCGTCCCTGAGGTAGGAATCGACAATGCGCCGGAAGATGTCGCGGGAACGCATATCGAGCGACTGAAGCGCGGGCGACTGCGAAGCGGGATCGACTGCCTTGGTCATACGGCCAAAAACCTCCGGCCCAACGATATAGACTTACACTGCACCCGCGCAACCCGGTGTCTTTGTGAGATCACCCGGTGTCTGTGTGAGATCACCCGGTGTCTGCGTCAGATCGTCAGGCCATTTTCCTTTGCGCCACGCGTCCCATGCGGTTACAAGCCGGCCAAGATTCCGAAAAATGACAAGAAAGCAGCCTGAATGCGCCCTTCCAAACGCCAATTCGACGAAATGCGTGCCATCTCCTTCGAGCGCGGCGTCTCCAAGCATGCCGAAGGCTCGTGCCTGGTGAAGTTCGGCGACACGCATGTCCTGTGCACGGCCAGCCTTGAGGAAAAAGTGCCTGGCTGGATGCGCAATTCCGGCAAGGGCTGGGTGACGGCCGAATACGGCATGCTGCCGCGCTCGACCGGCGAGCGCATGCGCCGCGAGGCTTCGGCCGGCAAGCAGGGCGGCCGCACGCTGGAAATCCAGCGGCTGATCGGCCGCTCCCTGCGCGCCGTGGTCGATTTGCAGGCGCTGGGCGAGCAGCAGATCACCGTCGACTGCGACGTCATCCAGGCCGATGGCGGCACCCGCACCGCATCGATCACCGGCGGCTGGGTGGCGCTGTATGACTGCCTGCGCTGGATGGAAGCGCGCCAGATGGCCAGCGTCGCCAAGGTGCTGAAGGACCATGTCGCTGCGATCTCCTGCGGCATCCATGACGGTCAGCCGGTTATCGACCTCGACTATATCGAGGATTCCGCGGCCGGCACCGACGCCAATTTCGTCATGACCGGCAAGGGTGGCATCGTCGAGATCCAAGGCACCGCCGAGGGCGAGCCTTTCTCCGAAGAGCAGTTCGCGGACTTGATGGGCCTGGCCAAGAAAGGCATCCAGCGGTTGGTGAGTTTGCAGCAGATGGCAGTGGCTTAGGATTAAATGCCGAGCTTGAACACCCCCCTCTGCCCTGCCGGGCATCTCCCCCGCAAGGGGGGAGATCGGATGTCGTTTCGGGCTTCGCTAATCTCTAACGTTGCAAAGGGCGCGGCGATGCGGAGGCTGCCAATCTCCCCCCTTGCGGGGGAGATGCCCGGCAGGGCAGAGGGGGGTGCCTCGTGATGCTCTCTGCCATCCTTGAATCAGCTCTCTACGTCAGCGACCTGACCGCAGCGGAAACCTTCTACACCGACATCCTCGGCCTCCCCCTCCTCGGCAAGGTGGCCGGCCGGCATCTCTTCTTCCGCTGCGGCCCCGGCGTGCTGCTCGTCTTCAACGCCGAGGCGACCAAAATCCCGCCGGCGTCCGACGCCAGGCTGCCGGTGCCGCCGCACGGCACGGTCGGGGAAGGCCATCTCTGCTTTGCGGCGACCGCCGACGAAATCGTGCGCTGGAAAGCGCATCTCGAGGCGAAGCACATCGCTATCGAGAGCGAATTCGAATGGCCGCAGGGCGGCCGTTCGATCTATATACGCGACCCCTCGGGCAATTCGATCGAATTCGCCGAGCCACGAATCTGGGGCCTTTGATGCATTCTCTCGACGGAAAGAAGATCGTCGTCGCTAGCCATAATGACGGCAAGCTGCGCGAATTCGCCGACCTGATGGGGCCGTTCGGCTTCGAAGCCAAGTCGGCCAAGGAGTATGGCCTGCCGGAGCCTGACGAGACCGGCACCACCTTCGAGGAGAACGCCTACATCAAGGCGCTCGCCGCCGCCAAGGCGACCGGCCTGCCGGCGCTGTCGGACGATTCCGGCCTGTGCGTCGACGCGCTCGACGGCGCGCCCGGCGTCTACACCGCCAACTGGGCCGAAACCCCGGATGGATCGCGCGATTTCGGCATGGCCATGCAGCGCACCGAAGTGGCGTTGCAGGAAGTCGGCGCGGCCTTGCCGCAACAGCGCAAGGGACGCTTCGTCGCCGTCATCTGCCTGGCGTTTCCCGACGGCGAGGCGGAATATTATCGCGGCGAGGCCGAAGGCACGCTGGTCTGGCCGCCGCGCGGCGAACTCGGCTTCGGCTACGACCCGGTCTTCCTCCCCGACGGCTTCGACAAGACTTTTGGTGAGATGACGGCCGAGGAAAAGCACGGCTGGAAGCCCGGCCAGCCGACGGCGCTGTCGCATCGCGCTCGCGCCTTCCAGAAGTTCGCCAAGGCGAGATTGGGCTCGGCATGAGCATGCTGCTCGACCGGACGCCCGGTTTCGGCGTCTATGTCCACTGGCCGTTCTGCGCGGCCAAATGCCCCTATTGCGACTTCAACAGCCATGTCCGCCACCAGCCGGTCGACCAGGAGCGCTTTGCCAGCGCCTTCGAGGCCGAGCTGGCGACGATGCGCGAACGCACCGGGCCGCGCGAGGTGACCAGCATTTTTCTCGGCGGCGGCACGCCGTCGCTGATGAAGCCGGAAACGGTGGCCAGGGTTCTGGACGCCGTGGCGAAGAACTGGACTGTGCCTGACGGCATCGAGGTGACGCTGGAGGCCAATCCGTCCTCGGTCGAGGCCGAACGCTTTCGCGGCTACCGGGCAGCCGGCGTCAACCGCGTGTCGCTCGGCGTGCAGGCGCTGGATGACAAGGATTTGCGCTTCCTCGGGCGGCTGCACAATGTCGAGGAAGCGCTGCACGCCATCGGCCTCGCGCGGGAAATATTCCCAAGGCTGTCCTTCGACCTGATCTATGCCCGGCCCGGCCAGACGCCGGAGGCTTGGGCATCGGAGCTGGAACAGGCGATCGGCCATGCCGCCGACCATCTGTCGCTTTACCAGCTGACCATCGAGGAAGGCACGCCCTTCCACGCCCTGCACGCGGCAAAGAAATTCATCATTCCCGACAATGACCACGCCGCTGACCTCTATGCGCTGACGCAGGAGATTACATCGGCGCATGGTTTGCCGGCTTACGAGATCTCCAACCACGCAAGGCCGGGCGCCGAGAGCCGGCACAACCTCACCTATTGGCGCTATGGCGAATATGTCGGCGTCGGGCCGGGCGCGCATGGCCGCTTCGTCGAAAATGGTCGCCGCACGGTGACGATCGCCGAGCGGATGCCGGAAACCTGGGCCAATCTGGTCGAGGCCAAGGGCCATGGCGTCACCGGCGGCGAAATCCTGACGCGTTCGGAAGAGGCCGACGAATTCCTGCTGATGGGCCTGCGGCTCGCCGAAGGCATCGACCTCTCCCGCTACGAAGCGTTCTCCGGACGCGGCCTGTCGAGCTCGCGGCTGTCGATGCTGCAGGGAGAGGGGCTGGTGGCGCCGATCGGCAATTCGCGCCTGCGCGCCACGCCGGCCGGTATGATCGTGCTCGACGCCGTGGTCGCCGATCTGGCGCGCTAACCCTTTGAAGAACGTCCTCTTTGTCTGCAGCCAGAATCGCTTGCGCAGCCCCACCGCCGAACAGGTGTTTTCAACGCGCCGGGATATCGAGGTGGCCTCGGCGGGGACCAACCACGATGCCGACACGCCGCTGACGCATTATCTGGTGGCGTGGGCCGACCTCATCTTCGTCATGGAAAAGGCGCACCGCACCAAACTGCAGAAGAAATTCAAGGCCAGCCTGAGGAAGGCCCGTGTTATCTGCCTCGATATACCTGACGAGTATGAATTCATGGATCTTGAGTTGATTAGCCTTCTGAAGGCACGCGTTTCACGGTATCTCGGTTGAGACGCCATCCGCAAAGGCCACCGGCATGAACCTGACCGTATCCTCCTGGCAATTCTGGGCCCTCCTCTCGGCTGCATTCGCGGCCCTGACGGCGGTCTTCGCCAAAGTCGGCATCGAGAACATCAATTCCGATTTCGCCACCTTCATCCGCACGGTCATCATCCTGATCGTGCTCGGTGCCATCCTGCTCGCCAGCGGCCAGTTCCAGTCGCCGGCTACAATCTCGGGAAAGACCTGGGCTTTCCTCGGCCTGTCCGGTCTGGCGACCGGCGCCTCATGGCTCTGCTATTTTCGGGCGCTCAAGATCGGCAATGCGGCGCAGGTGGCGCCGATCGACAAGCTAAGCGTCGTGCTTGTGGCGGTGTTTGGCGCGGCCTTTCTCGGCGAGCGGTTGTCCGGAGCGAATTGGCTTGGCGTCGCCCTTATCGCGGCGGGCGCGGTGCTGGTCGCCTATCGAGGCTAGTTGCGCGCCGTTGCGGGCATTCTTTGTTTCAAGACGGGTGATGAAGATGTCGAAGCGATTGGGCATCGTCCGGTCAGTGCTCCGTCGTGCTGTCTGGTTTGTTGCTGTCGGAATGCCTGCCCTTCGTCGGCGAGGTGCTCGCGGTCCGCTCTTTGGTCAGGCTGTTCTCGGTCTTGGCAGGCGGGCGCTTGGCCGTGGGCGCGGCACCGCGCTTGCGGCCGGCATAGTAAGGCTCGAAAGCGTCCTGTATCTTCAGGCTGTCCATCCTGTCCTCCTCCGGAATCAGGGGGCTAATCTGCCAACGCCGGTTTGGTTCCCCACTGTGGCAAAGGAAAGGCGAATTCCTTACATCGGCGTCAGCTTTTGCAAGCCCGCGTCAGCCGTGCCAAACAGGGCTGAATGGAGAAGTCATCGGTGACCGCAGAGACGAGCAAGCGCAGCTATGTGGTCGGGCAGACCGAGATCGCGGCACGGCCATTGGAGCCGGCGCTCTATCTGGTGGCGACGCCGATCGGCAATCTCGCCGACATCACGCTGCGCGCGCTGGAGACGCTGGCCGCGGCCGACATCGTCGCCTGCGAAGACACGCGGGTGTCGCGCGTGCTGCTCGAGCGCTACGGCATTCGCCGCCGCACCACGGCCTATCATGAACACAATGCCGGCGAGGCCGGGCCGAAGCTGATATCGGCACTTCAGGCCGGGCAGAGCGTGGCGCTGATCTCCGATGCCGGCACGCCGCTGGTATCCGATCCCGGCTACCGGCTGGTCGGCGAGGCGCTCGACCACGGCATTCGCGTCGTGCCGATCCCCGGCCCGTCGGCGCCGCTTGCGGCGTTGACCGCATCCGGCCTGCCCTCCGATGCCTTCATGTTCGCCGGATTTTTGCCGGTGAAGACCGGGCAGCGGTTGACGCGGCTGGAGGCACTGAAAGCCGTGCCGGCGACGCTGATCTTCTTCGAATCGCCGCGTCGGCTGGCCGAATCCCTCGGTGCCATGGTCGAAGCGCTGGGCGGCGAGCGAAAGGCGGCTATCGGCAGGGAATTGACCAAGACCTTCGAGGAGATGCGAACCGGCACGCTGCAGGCGCTGGCCGACCACTATGCTGCGGCCGATACGCCGAAGGGCGAGATCGTCGTCTGCGTCGGCCCGGCCGAGGCCAAGGCGGACGAGCCCGCCGATATCGACCGCCTGCTGCTGTCGCTCGCCGCCGAGATGCCGGCTTCCAAGGCGGCTGCGGAAGCCGCGAAAATGACCGGCGGCCAGAAACAGGCGCTCTATCGGCGGCTGCTAGAGCTCAGGGAGATTTCTGGAGAAAGCGACAGTGGCTGAGCGCCCGAGCTCCAGCCGCCTGAAAGCCTATCGACGCGGTCATCGCGGCGAATGGCTGGCGGCGGCAGCCCTGATGATGAAGGGCTACAGGATTCTTGCGCGCCGCCACCGCACACGCTTCGGCGAGATCGACCTGATCGCGCGGCGCGGCGATCTGGTGCTGTTCGTCGAGGTCAAGGCGCGCCGCACGCTGATGGAAGCCATGGAGGCGATCGGTCACGAATCGGAGCGTCGCATAGAAGGCGCGGCTGACATCTGGCTGTCACGCCAAGCGGACTACGGCAGATTGTCGATGCGCTTCGACATGGTCGCGGTGCTGCCCTGGCGCTGGCCGGTGCATGTCGAGAACGCGTTTTACGGAAGGAATTGAGTAGCTTACCCTCCCCACAAGGGGGAGGGTAAGCTCACCCCCAAACCATCAGCGCCGCCAGCCCGACAATACCCACCACCAGCCGCCACCAGCCGAACAGCGAGTAGCCGTTGCGCGAGACGTAATCGAGCAGGAAGCGTACGACTATGAGCGCCGTGACGAAGGCGGCGACGAAGCCGACGGCGATGATCGGCAGGTCGGCGCTGCTCAGCACGTTGCGGTTCTTGAACAGGTCGAAGGCGAAGGCGCCGACCATGGTCGGGATCGCAAGGAAGAAGGAAAATTCCGCGGCCGCGCGCTTATCGACGCCCAAAAGCAGGGCGCCGACGATGGTCGAGCCCGAACGCGATGTGCCGGGAATGAGCGACAGGCACTGGAAAAGCCCGATCTGCAGGTAAAGCCGGGTCGGGAAGCGCTCGACATCGCGGTAGACCGGCTTGAGGTTCATGCGGTCCACCGCCAGCAGTACGACGCCGCCGATGATCAGCATGATGCAGATCAGCCTCGGCGATTCGAACAGCACCGTCTTGATGAAATCATGCGCCAGCGCGCCGATGATCGCCGCCGGCAGGAAGGCGATCAGGATGCCGATGGCGAAATGCCGCGTCAGCCGGTCATGCGGCAGGTCGAGCAGCATCTTCCACAGCCGGCGGAAATAGACGCTGAGGATCGCCAGGATGGCGCCGAGCTGGATCAGGATCTCGAAGGCCTTGCCGGTCGAATGGAAGCCGAGGAAATGACCGGCAAGCAGAATATGGCCGGTCGACGACACCGGGATGAACTCGGTCAGCCCCTCCAGCAGGCCGAGCAGCAGGGCTTCGACGATGGTCTGGCTTTCCATGGCTACCTCGGCATTGGCGTGACGGCTGACAGAAGGGCTTGCTTGTCATGGCGTTGAAGTCCCCCTATAGGTCGCAACACCCTGACGGCCCGCTAACCGGGCGGCCAAGACTTACCGGTGCGCCCTGCGATTCGCCAGTGCGCTTTATCATCGCGGAACCATGCTGACGCTTTTCCACCATCCCATGTTCGCCACCTGTCGCTTCGTCCGCCTCGCATTCGGCGAGTATGGCGAGGAGCTGGCTTTGATCGAGGAAAAGCCGTGGACCCGGCGCAAGGAGTTCCTGGCGCTGAACCCGGCCGGCACGCTGCCGATCCTGCTGGCCGAAGGCGACGTGCCGATCGTCGGCGCGACGGTGATTTCGGAATATCTCGATGAAACGCGCGGTGTGCTGAAGCGCGACAAGCGGCTGTTCGCCGAGGACCCGATGCAGCGCGCCGAAATCCGCCGGCTCATCGACTGGTATCTCAACAAGGCTGAAAGCGAAGTTACCCGCCATCTGGTGCGCGAGCGCGTGCTGAAGCCGGTCATGCCGGAAACGGCGGGCGGCGGCTCGCCCGATTCGGGCGCGATCCGTGCCGCGCGCGCCAACATCCGCCAGCACATGAAATACACCAACTGGCTGGCCGGCACCCGCCATTGGCTGGCCGGTTCGAGGGTCACCTATGCCGATCTCGCGGCCGCGGCGACGCTGTCGGTGCTCGATTATCTCGGCGAGATCGACTGGCGCGAGCACAGCGCTGCACGCGAGTGGTACACGCGGGTCAAGTCGCGGCCATCCTTTCGGCCGCTCTTGACCGACCGGGTGCGTGGCCTGTCGCCGGTGTCGCACTATGCGGACCTCGACTTCTGACGCCGCGAAACTGCGCGCGCTGATCGACGCGGAGGCGCAGCGCGCCGGCTTCGGTGCCGTCGCCGTCACCTCCCCCGATGCGATCCCGCTGGCGCCGGCGCGCCTGGCCGAATTCGTCGCCGATGGCTTTCACGGCTCGATGGACTGGATCGCCGAGACGCTGCAACGCCGGGCCGAACCGGCGGCACTGTGGCCGCAGGTGCGGTCGATCGTCGTGCTGGCGATGAACTACGGCCCCGACCATGATCCGCGCGGCGTGCTGGCCAAGCGCGACCGTGGCGCCATCTCGGTCTATGCGCAAAACCGCGACTATCACGATGTGATGAAGGGGCGGCTGAAGGAGATCGCCGGCAAGCTCGTGGCGCGCGCCGGCGGTGATGTGAAGGTGTTCGTCGACACTGCGCCGGTGATGGAAAAGCCGCTGGCCGAGGCCGCCGGGCTCGGCTGGCAAGGCAAGCACACCAATCTGGTCAGCCGCGAGCACGGCTCCTGGCTGTTCCTCGGCACTATCTTCACCACCGCCGAACTCGTGCCCGGCCGCGCCGAGATCGATCATTGCGGCTCCTGCCGCGCCTGCCTCGACGCGTGCCCGACGGATGCTTTTCCGGCGCCCTACCGGCTCGATGCGCGGCGCTGCATTTCCTATCTCACCATCGAGAACAAGGGGCCGATCCCGCATGAGTTCCGTGAAAAGATCGGCAACCGCATCTATGGCTGCGACGATTGTCTTGCCGCCTGCCCGTGGAACAAATTCGCCAAGGCGGCTTCCGAAGCAAAACTCGTCGCGCGCGATGATTTGCGCCAGCCGCCGCTCGCCGACCTTTTGGGTCTCGATGACGCGGCCTTCCGCGCATTCTTCTCCGGTTCGCCGATAAAACGTATCGGCCGCGACCGGTTCATTCGCAACGTGCTGATCGCCGCCGGCAATTCCGGCGATGCCTCTCTTGCCGACACTGTGCGCGTCTTGCTGGACGATGCTTCGCCGCTGGTGCGGGGCGCGGCAATATGGGCGCTGGCGCGGCTGGTGCTCGACGCCGAATATTCAGAAAGGGCAGCCCTCGGCCTGAAAACCGAGAGCGACGAAGCCGTGCGCGACGAATGGCGTCTGGCGCGGCCAACCAGGGCGAATGCATGAGCGAAAAGCAGATCTTCATCTTCGGCGCCGGCTATTCCGGCAGGGCTTTTGCTCGGGATAACAAAGGCGCTGCGACGATCTTCGGCACGACACGCTCGCCGGAAAAATTCGAGACGCTGCGGCAGGCCGGCATCGCGCCGCTCCTGTTCGACGGCGCGATGACCGGCGAAATCGGTGATGCATTGGGAAAAACAACGCATCTGCTGATTTCGGTTGCCCCGGAAGAGGCCGGCGATCCCGTTCTGAATGCCGCGCGCGCGGCAATCGCTCAAATGCCTTTGCTGGAATGGATCGGCTATCTCTCTACGGTCGGGGTTTATGGCAATTATGACGGCGCCTGGGTTGATGAAACGGCAGAATGCCGGCCGGTGTCGAAGCGCTCGGTGATGCGGGTTGCCGCCGAACAGGACTGGCTGGAGCTGGGCCGCGAGATCGGCCGACCGGGGGCGATCCTGCGCCTGTCCGGCATCTACGGCCCCGGCCGCAACGCGCTGGTCAATCTGGAAAAAGGCACCGCAAGACGGCTGGTCAAGCCGGACCAGGTGTTCAACCGCATTCATTGCGAGGACATTGCAGGCTCCCTGTGGCAGCTCATCGAAGGAAACACAGGCGGCATCTTCAACGTCACCGACGATCTGCCGGCGCCGCCACAGGATGTCGTCGCCTATGCCGCTTCGCTGATGGGCATAGAGCCGCCGCCCGAGATTCCCTTCGACGCCGCCCAACTTTCGCCCATGGCGCGGTCCTTCTATGGCGAGAACAAGCGTGTCGCCAACGCGGCGATCAAGGCGGCGGGCTATTCCCTGCGCTTTCGCGACTACCGCGCCGCCTTCGATCATATGTGGGCAAGCGGCGATTGGCGTGACGGCGAAGCGCGCAGCCCGATGAAGCGCTGACGATCGAAGCCGCGGGCGCGGCGTGCTATGATTCGGCCTTGGGATTGCGGTGGAGAACCGGGTTCATGAAGACAGCGATGAGGCCATCTTTCGGCAAAACGCCCCTGTTGGCCGCTGCGGTCGGCCTGCTTGCCGTGCTTGGGTTAGCCGTTCAGCCGGCGAGCGCCGAGGAGCGGGCAAAAGACCTGTTCGGCGCCAAGAAACTGCCGGCCGCCACCGCGGCGCAGTCGATCGGATTCTATTCCAAGGGCTGTTTTGCCGGCGGCGTCGCCATTCCCTTGGACGGTCCGACCTGGCAGGTGATGCGGCCGTCGCGCAACCGCCGCTGGGGCCATCCGGCGATGATCGCGGTAGTCGAGAAATTGTCGCGCGACGCAGCGGCCGATGGTTGGCCAGGCCTGCTGATCGGCGACATTTCGCAGCCGCGCGGCGGCCCGATGCTGACAGGACATGCCTCGCACCAGATCGGGCTCGACGCCGACATCTGGCTGACGCCGATGCCCAGCCGCCCGCTGTCGATGGCGCAGCGCGAATCGATGAGCGCCACCTTGATGGTCGATGAGAAGACCCATCTGGTGAAGGACGCGCTGTGGACGCCAGCGCACACAAGGCTTTTGAAGCGCGCGGCGAGCTACAGCCAGGTCGAGCGCATCCTGGTCAATCCGGGCATCAAGAAAAAGCTCTGCGATACCGTCAAGGGCGACCGCTTCTGGCTGCGTAAGGTCAGGCCGTTCTGGGGCCACGACTATCATTTCCACATGCGCATCGGCTGTCAGCCCGGATCGCCCGGCTGCAAGGCGCAGGAAGCGACGCCGGACGATGACGGTTGCGGCAAGCCGCTGGCCTGGTGGTTCACGCAGGAGCCCTGGCGCCCCAACAAGAACCCCGATGCGCCCAAGGCCCGCGACTTGATGACGATGGAGAACCTGCCGAGCGAATGCCGCGCCGTGCTCGACGCGCCGGGGCCGTCGTCGGCCGAGGCGGCGACCTACCATGGCGGCGGCGTGCCGGTCGCGGCTGCCGCGCCCGAACCCGAAGCGCCCTCGTTGCCCGCCACCCCGGCCGCCGCCGGCTTGCCAAGCACGATGAACGCTTTCACGGCGACGCCCGAGATCGGCGTGCCGCTGCCGAGACCGCGGCCGCCTGGAAACTGACGATCACGGCTTATAGGCAGACTCAATCGGTTCAGCGCCGCATTTTTGCGAAACCGTGGCGGTTTGGCCGCAGAGCCGGCCTCAGCGCGCCGCCGGGGTCGAAAACCGTTTCCCTTTTCAAACCCATGCGCTAGTCAACGGAAGAACGGCCAGATGCCGTCGGGGGCGCCGGAGACGGACGAGAGCATGCCACGCACAGGCGACGACGACACTTTGCTGCGGTTTCCGATCCTGATCGGCGACATCGGCGGCACCAATGCGCGCTTTTCGATCGTGCTCGACGCCAATTCCGAGGCTGGCGAGCCGACCATCGTCCAGACGGCAAACTACAACACCATCGACGAGGCGATCCAGGCGGCCGTGCTCGACCGCTCGTCGGTGCGTCCCAATTCGGCGGTGCTGGCGGTGGCTGGCCCGGTCGACGGCGACGAGATCGAGCTGACCAACTGCCCCTGGATCGTCAAGCCGAGGAAAATGTTCGCCAGCCTCGGCCTGAGCGACATCGTCGTGCTCAACGATTTCGAGGCGCAGGCGCTGGCCGTCGTCGCGCTCGGCGAGGAGCAAATGGAAAAGATCGGCGGCGGCACGCCGGAGCCCAATGCCGGGCGCGTCGTGCTCGGTCCGGGAACCGGGCTCGGCGTCGCCGGGCTGGTCCATGCGCTGCACCACTGGATACCGGTCCCCGGCGAGGGCGGCCATATGGACATCGGCCCGCGCACACCGCGCGATTTCGAGGTTTTTCCGCATATCGAGAAGCTCGAAGGCCGCGTTTCGGGCGAGCAGATCCTGTGCGGGCGCGGCCTGGTCAATGTCTACCGGGCGGTGGCCAAGGCGGACGGCAAGGCGTCGCCCTTCACGACGCCGGCCGAGATCACTGCCGCGGCACTTGCGAAAACCGATCCGGTTGCCGAGGAAGCGCTGGAGATCTTCGTCACCTGCCTTGGGCGCACCGCAGGCGACCTTGCTCTGGTATTCATGAGCCGCGGCGGCGTGTTCCTCACCGGTGGCATCGCGCAGAAGATCGTGCCGGCGCTGAAAGCCGGCAATTTCCGGGCCGCTTTCGAGGACAAGGCGCCGCACAGCGCGATGATGCGCACCATGCCGGTCTACGTCATCATCCACCCGCTGGCTGCACTTCTGGGCCTTGCCGCCTATGCCAGGACCCCCTCGCTGTTCGGTGTCCAGACCGAGGGCCGGCGCTGGCAGGCCTGAAAGCCAGCGAAGCGCTCGCGCCCCCGCGACGAAGTTAATCAGGTGCGGGCATAGGCAATCAGGCCGCAGGGCGTTAAGAGGGGTGCCGAATTTGCAGCCCCGGTCCCACGAGGCGGAAAACCACAAAGCGCTCCCGATTTGACACTTCAAGCTCCAAACAAACAAAAAGCCCGGCCCGGCGAGGTCACAGCGGTGCTCCGCCGCATCCTCGCTGAAAACGGCAACGAGTATCGCTGGACCTATGTCGTCGCCGTCTCTTGCCTGCTGATCGTTTCCGGCACCACTGCCTTCACGGCGTGGATCATGGCCCCGATGATCAACCAGATCTTCTACGAACGACGCGGCGATATGCTCTGGTTGATCTGCGCCGGTTTCATGGGAGCCTCCCTGCTGCGCGGCTTCGCCGGTTACGGCCAAGCAGTCGCGTTGGCCAGTATCGGCAACAATCTGGTCGCGCGCTACCAGAAGCGCAGCTTCGACCATCTGATGAAGCTCGGCGTCAACTTCTTCAACGATACGCGTTCCGGTCGGCTGGCGGCACAGGTCAGCGAGAATGTCGGCGGCGTTCGCGATCTGCTGTCGCTGACACTGACCTCCATCAGCCGCGACGCGGTCACGCTGGTCGCTCTCGTCGGCGTGATGATCTATCAGGATCCGGTGTTGTCGCTCAGCTCGCTGCTGATCGGCCCTCCACTGATCTGGGCCGTCGTCTATATCACCCGCCGACTGCGGCGTATCAACCGGGAATCCGTCCTGATCAATTCGCGGCTGAACGGGTCCGTGCAGGAAGCCACGCAAGGCATCGCCATCGTCAAGGCCTTCACCTTGGAGGCCGAGCTGGCGCGCCGCATCGGCATCATGGCGGACACGGCCGAGCAGCGTAACAACAAGATCGCCCGCGTCTCGGAGCGGCTGTCGCCGATTTCCGAGATTCTGGGCGGTCTCGCCATCACCTCCGTGCTTGCCTATTCCGGCTACCGGGCGCTGTATCTTGGGCAGCCGCCGGGCGCGGTTTTCTCCTTCATCACCGCACTGATCATGGCTTACGATCCGGCAAGACGCCTGGCGCGCACACAGGTGGGCATGGAACGTGCCCTGGTCAACGCGCGCATGATCTACGAGTTGCTCGACCTGGAGCCGAAACAGGGCGACGCACCCGATGCCGTCGAGGCGAGGATCACCACCGGCGAGGTGCGTTTCGACAATGTGACGTTCGGCTACAGCGCCGACATGCCGGTGCTTAGGGACCTGAGCTTTACCGCCGCGGCCGGCAAGGTGACGGCGATCGTCGGTGCGTCGGGCGCCGGCAAATCGACGCTGGTGGCGCTCTTGCAGCGCTTCTACGACGTCGACCGGGGCAGCATCGAGGTCGATGGCCAGGACATCTCGAAGGTAACCAAGCATTCGCTGCGGCAGTCGATCGCCTATGTGGCGCAGGCGCCATATCTGTTCGAGGGCACGATCCGCGACAACATCCGCTACGGCCGTCTGTCGGCCACGGACGCCGAGATCGAGCAGGCGGCGAAACAGGCGGCAGCCGACGAGTTCATCCGCCAGCAGCCGCAAGGTTACGACACGCCGGTCGGCGAAGGCGGCTCGACCCTTTCCGGCGGCCAGCGCCAGCGCGTCTCGATCGCCCGCGCGATCGTGCGCCAGGCACCGATCCTGCTGCTCGACGAGGCGACATCGGCGCTCGACAACGAGGCGGAGGCGCGCGTCCAGGAAGCGCTGACCCAAGTCATGCAAGGCCGCACGACCATCGTCATAGCGCATAGGCTATCGACGGTGGTCAATGCCGACCACATCATCGTGCTGGAAGAGGGCCGGTTGGTCGAGGAAGGCACCCATGCGACGCTGATGGCCGACCCGGACAGCATCTATTCCCGCTTCCACCGCATCCAGGGCAAGAAGGGGCTGGGGCTTGTCGACGACAGCAAGCCGATCCAAACTCCGGTCCGGGCCACGCGTGCGAAGAAGACTGCTGTGAGGAGCACATGAGCGAAGCAAGCGATATGGGCCTTGTGGTGGTGGGCGCTGCCGGCCGCATGGGCCAGACGCTGATCCGCGCCATCCACTCTATATCAGGCGCTCGAGTTATCGGCGCGGTCGAGCGGGCGGATTCGCCGCATCTGGGTAAGGATGCCGGCGAACTGGCGGGCATCGGCATCATCAATGTGCCGATCGGTGACGACCCGCTGCCGGTCTTCGCCAAGGCAGACGGCGTGCTCGACTTCACCACGCCTGCTTCGACAGTCGAATTCGCCGGCTACGCGGCGCAGGCACGCATCGTCCATGTCATCGGCACGACGGGCTGTTCAGCCGACGATAACGCGAAAATAACGGCGGCGGCGCGCCACGCGACGATCGTCAAATCGGGCAATATGAGTCTCGGCGTCAATCTTCTGGCGGTGCTGGTCGAAAAGGCGGCGCGCGCGCTCGACGCCGACGATTTCGACATCGAGATCCTCGAAATGCACCATAAGCACAAGGTCGACGCGCCATCGGGCACAGCGCTGCTGCTGGGTGAAGCCGCCGCCGCCGGTCGCGGCGTAGCACTTTCCGGCAATGACGTGCGGGTCCGCGACGGCCACACCGGCGTGCGCAAGACGGGCTCGATCGGCTTTGCCACGCTGCGCGGCGGCTCGGTGGTCGGCGACCACAGCGTGATGCTGGCAGGCACCGGCGAGCGCATCACGCTTGCCCACCATGCCGAGGACCGCGCCATCTTCGCCCGCGGCGCCGTCAAGGCGGCGCTTTGGGCGCGCGGCAAGAAGCCGGGGCTGTATTCGATGCGGGACGTGCTCGGCCTCAGCTGAGCGGCCAATCTGCCAACTTGCCCAACCTGAAGGGAGCAAACATGTCGAGAACCCTCGTGCTCGTGCGCCACGGCCAGAGCGAATGGAATTTGAAAAACCTGTTCACCGGCTGGCGCGACGTCGACCTGACCGAGCAGGGCCACGCCGAGGCCAAGGCCGCCGGGCAAAAACTCAAGGCGCGCGGCCTGAAATTCGACATCGCCTTCACCTCGGCGCTGATCCGGGCGCAAAAGACCTGTCAGCACATCCTCGACGCGGTCGGCCAGAGCGACCTGAAGACCGTTCGGGACCAGGCGCTGAACGAGCGCGACTATGGCGATCTCTCCGGCCTCAACAAGGACGATGCCCGCAAGAAATGGGGCGAGGAGCAGGTGCATGTCTGGCGCCGCTCCTACGACGTGCCGCCGCCCGCCGGCGAAAGCCTGAAGGACACCGGCGCCCGGGTCTGGCCCTATTACCTGCACGATCTGCAGCCGCATGTGCTGCGCGGCGGCACCGTGCTGGTCGCCGCGCACGGCAACTCGCTGCGCGCGCTGATCATGGCGCTCGACGGCAAGTCGGGCGAGGAGATCGTCAAGCTGGAACTCGGCACCGGCGTGCCGGTCATCTACCAGCTCAACGCCGATTCCACCGTGGCTTCCAAGGAAGTGCTGGAGGGCTGACGGTCCCTGAGCCGGCAAGCGGCAACAGCTTTGAAAAAAGCGCGTTGACACACATCGCTTGCCCGCTTACATGAGCCCGCACCAGCCCAGATGGCGGAATTGGTAGACGCGCACGGTTCAGGTCCGTGTTCCGCAAGGAGTGGAGGTTCGAGTCCTCTTCTGGGCACCATTTTTTCCCGACTACCAACGGGATCAGGAAGATAAGCCTTTTGCATTCGCCCACAAATAGGGTGGCCTGTGTTCCAGGATGCGGATACGAGAGCTACGGCAGAAGCGTGATGCCGGAAAGGGCTAACGCCGCCTCCTCAGAAGGCCGGACTATAGCTTCTAGAACCGCGTCGCCATCATTATAAGCTTCGAAGATCATATCCTTCTCACCCGCATGAACAACCGCGCACCGCACATAGTATATGAGCGCAGCACCGGCCTTCCAGCGAGGAGACTTAAATTTATGCCCACGACCTTCAAGTTTCTTGAATAGGGCGTCTGCGAAGTCATTTCTACCTCTAAGTCTGGCAACCTCGTCATAGATAGCCTCGAAATAGATCGATTCCCTTTCGGCCAGCCCTGCAAGTTGGACAACTTCTGACCGCAAGCTCTCAAGCGCTTGTTCTAGCGAGCTACTGGGTTCAAGAAAAAATCTCTGGTCGATCCGCTCTTTTACCTCAGACAGAAACTTCGCTTCCATTATCCTGTAAATCTCAAGGAATCGAAACTTGAGTGGCGAGGCGGCCATCGATACCTGCAGGCATCGTAACACCTGCTTAGTGATCAATTTATCATCTTCCGAGACCAAGTCCGCTCTCGTGTGAGTCTTCCAGAGCGCGCTCGTCCCGCATACAGGCTCTTTCGCGATCATGGCGATGTCGCAGAACGGAGCGAGTTCTTTCGTGTCTCCGATAACCACAAGGGAATCTCCTTGGATTATCGCGTCCCATTGTGGCTGTGTCGCAATGTGGGCAGACCGCACGAGAGCGACTTCGATCGCTGTTGGAAATGGCCCATTGGCCCCAGCGGGCAATGCGTAAACTTCCCCCAACAAAATACCCATTCTTGATATCTGCCAAAAGAAGCAATCGCTTACTGATCTCGGGCGGATCTCCAGCCCTGCTGGGAACTGCC
Organism: Mesorhizobium sp. M0870; assembly: GCF_040319775.1. NCBI lineage: Bacteria > Pseudomonadati > Pseudomonadota > Alphaproteobacteria > Hyphomicrobiales > Phyllobacteriaceae > Mesorhizobium > Mesorhizobium sp. M0870. The sequence continues at coordinate 195,897 of NZ_JAMYOI010000009.1, read as the reverse complement.
CTCCATTCATGATGGTTATGGCCTCTTGAGCAGCCTCCGGTCCAAGGTTGAGATGCCCTAATACAATTCCTCTCGACGGATCAATCTCGGCAGCAGATGTGATTCCAAGTCGCTCCCCGATTGGCATGAACGGCGACCTAGATCATGCTAGCGGACTGGGTCCAACACGCCTCCATAGAGCTTGTCCCGGACTGAGAGATGTATTCTCGCACTGCCCTGAAAACAAACTCACGCGTTGCCTCGCCCACATTACTTTTTCTGGTATCAATGCTTCTCCGGAGAACGTCAAACGTCCCAATTCCTATAGGATTATGACCATTTTCTCTCGCTTCATGCAGCAGTCGCTCCATTGATGGCGCTAGTCGGTCTCTGAGTTGGTCGTTCTTGTGAATGAAGCCAACAGCCGCCGCAAACCCAAGGACCACAGTATCGTTACCGAAGAACCTATTGTTCTCTTCTCCGCAAACGGCGTCGAGTTCAATGATCCATCGGATAAATTGCCTGAAGCTGTCGCGATGAATTGCATTGCGTTCGCTTTGTAGATCAACGCCCAAGGAATCTAGCGCCTCATCGACCATCAGGGTCTCAACAACAAAATTGCTTGCATCGACATTCGGGCTCTTTTGGAGCCAGGCCTGGAATGCCTGCGCCAATGTTGAGAGATGAAACTGGCCGGGTCGAACTCGCCTCTTGTGATCCTTGCGCGTAATTATTTCGATGCCGGGCAGGTCCTTCAAGTCCTCAGCCAATCCCCTGGAAAGGATATCGATCTGATGCTTCATCGACATGGGCTTCTGCCCCGCATTTAGCAAAAGCATTCGGTACGCCAAAGAGTAGAAAGGGATACCTATCCAGATCTCAAGCCGAAGTGACCGTTGTAAAAAGGCGATCTTGGCCTCGCCCTCCAATTCTTCAAGCGTATGTCTAAGGGCGTTCGTCCTTTGCAATCCATCCACAATGTCGATATCCGCAGGGGTGGCTGCAGCTATGGAGTCTTGAAGTGCCTTCAAGTCTTCAGTTGATGCCCTTATAAAGCCCTCACGCGCGTCATAGGTTTCCGTAGGCGTAGTTGTCACACCACGGGCGGCGAGAACGATCGTCGGAAGTATGCAGCCCAACTTCAGGTCTGCACGCAACGTTCGATACGGCTTGGTACCCTTGATGATATCGCGCTGGATCACAAGATTTTCTTCTGACCCGGCCGTTTTTGTTAGGTACCACTCATAATCAGCCCGTGCGCTCACCATGAAGCACTTAATTCGCTGGTCATAGTCCAAGCTAAGAACGTCAAACTGCATGTTTTCTGCCTTATTGATGCGAGCGTCATCCTCTTACGCTGCATATACAGCAAGCTTAGGGGGACTGCACTAGTCGCACGACGTTAGCGAAGTTTCGCAGCGAAACCCCGCTAAATCTATCCCGACCGCCAATTTTTCCATTCAGCCGCAAATCGAAACCTTCGGGACTGGCCGTAAGCCAGCCGGACTGACGAAGCCGCATCCATCAGCCAAACCTCCCCTCCTGGTCAGGCCCCTAACAAACCACTTCAAACCCGGCTATCCCCACGTTACGGTTCAAACCATGTCTCAACCCACCAACCCGATCTTCGGCGCCCGTCGTGATCAGACCTTCCCGACGCTGGCACAAGTCGACATCGACCGCATGCGCCGGTTCGGCGAGGCCAGCGCCTATGCGGCCGGCGAGAACATCGTCACGGCGGGCGATGTGGCGCCCGGTCTGATCGTCGTGCTGTCGGGCAGCGTGGATATCACCCAGGACGGGGGGCTCGGCCGGCACGAGACGGTCGTCACCCACGGTCCAGGCAGCTTTGTCGGCGAACTGGCGCAGCTTTCGGCCCGTCCCTCGCTGGTCAATGCGCAGGCCGCCGAACCGGTGGAGGCGTTCGTCATCGCCTCGCAGCGGCTGCGTGACCTGATGGTGCAGGAGGCCAATCTCGGCGAGCGCATCATGCGGGCGCTGATCCTGCGCCGCGTCGGGCTTTTGGAGAGCGCCACCAGCGGGCCGATCATCATCGGGCCCCAGGACAATGCCGACGTGTTGCGGCTGCAGGGTTTCCTCGCCCGCAGCGGCCAACCGCACCGCGTGCTCGATTCAGACAGCGATCCCTGCGCCAAAACCCTGGTAGAACGCTTCGAGGTCGATCCGCACCACCTGCCGATCGTGCTCTGTCCAAACGGCAGGCTGCTGATGAACCCCGGCGAAAAGGACCTCGCCCGCTGCATCGGCCTGCTGCGGCCGATCGATGCCGATGCGGTGTATGACGTGGCCATCGTCGGCGCCGGCCCGGCAGGGCTGGCGGCGGCGGTCTATGCGGCATCCGAAGGGCTGTCGACGATCGTGCTCGATTGCCGTACCTTCGGCGGACAGGCTGGCGCCTCCTCGCGCATCGAGAATTATCTCGGTTTCCCCACGGGCATTTCGGGCATGGCGCTGATGGCGCGCGCCTACAACCAGGCGCAGAAATTCGGCGTCGAAATGGTCATCCCGGATGAGGCGAAGCTGCTGAGTGCCGCCACCGACGCGTCAGGCGCCCGCTATCTGCTCGATGTCGGTGATGGCGAGACCGTGCGCACGCGCAGCGTGGTGATCGCCAGCGGCGCGCGCTATCGCCGCCTCGACATCGCCAATCTGGCGCGGTTCGAGGGGACGTCCGTGCATTATTGGGCGTCGCCCATCGAAGGTCGGCTTTGCGCGGACCAGGAAGTGGCGCTTGTCGGCGCCGGCAATTCGGCCGGACAGGCGGCCGTCTATCTGGCCAGCCATGCGCGGAAGGTGGCACTGCTGGCGCGCGGCGGCAGCCTCGATGCCAGCATGTCGCGCTATCTGGTCGAGCGCATCCGGGCGCAGCCGAACATCGAGGTGCTGACCGGGACCGAAATCGAGGCTCTGGAGGGCGAAGAGGGCAATCTTGCCACAGTGCGCTGGCGCAACCGCGCCAGCGGCGCGAAAACGACGCGCTCGATCCGCCATCTTTTCCTGTTCATCGGCGCTGACCCGAACACCGACTGGCTGGCGAACTGCGATGTGGCGCTGGACGCCAGGGGTTTCGTGCGCACCGGATCGGACATAGGATCGACGCAGATGGAGACCAGCCGCAGCGGCGTGTTCGCCATAGGCGACGTCCGCGCCGGCTCGGTCAAACGGGTCGCGGCGGCTGTCGGCGAAGGCGCCCAGGTGGTCGCGGCATTGCATGCATATCTCGCTCGCGGCAACGCCGACACACCTCGAATGGCAGGAGAGCATGATGGATGAATGCAGACATACGCGCGACATCAGGAAGGTGACGCCGAGCGCCCTCGGCTGCGAGGAATGCCTGAAGAGCGGGTCGCAATGGGTGCATCTGCGGCTCTGCCGCACCTGCGGCCATGTCGGCTGCTGCGACGACTCGCCCAACCGCCACGCCACCAAGCATTTCCACGCCACCCAGCATCCGATCATCGAGGGCTACGATCCGCCCGAAGGCTGGGCATGGTGCTATGTCGACGAGGTTTTTATCGAGCTTGGCGACGATGTGACCCCGCAGAACGGTCCGATCCCGCGCTTTGTTTGAGCGGCGCCGCATGGCGACGGAATCCCGAGAAAAGCGCGATCCGTCCGGGCTTCTTTGGCGGCGGTTTCCCTGCTGAACGGCTTGGCAGTCAGTCGGCGAAATACAGATATCCCAGCCACCCGGCCAGCACGATGGAGGCAGTCCAGATACAAACAATGATCACCGCCGCGTAGCGGCTCACCGGCCTGTCGGCGGCCAGCGCGGCGGTCTTTCTGTGTTCCGCCATCACCTCGGGCGGTATCATTCTGACCACGGCAAGGACGCCCAAAGGGACAAGGATGACGTCGTCGAGATAGCCGATCACCGGAATGAAATCGGGGATCAGGTCGATTGGCGACAAGGCATAGCCTGCAACACACACGGCAAGCGCCTTGGCGTACCAGGGCGTTCGGGGATCGCGAGCGGCGAGGTAGAGCGCATGCACATCGCGCTTGATCGTTCGGGCCCACTCATTCAGTGCCATTGGATGATTTTAGCGCCAAATGAAAACCGCCGACAGCGCACGCCAGGCGCCCGCCTCCGGGAGCGTCTCGAAGAACCGATGACCGCTGGTCTACCGCACGGAGCCGGTGACGGTCGGGTCGATCATGCTGGGAACGGACTTGCGTTCGTTTCCGGCAAGCGCCGCTATGATCAGCAGGCTGGCAACCACCGGGACAAACAGGATGGCGACGCGAGCTTGCACGTAAAAGATGGCGCGCCATTCATTGCGCTTGTCGGGGCTGTTGCTCATCATACTCACTTTGTCGGTCCCCCACGCGGTGACATAGCCGCGAACGGTTAAACAACTCCTTCCGACTTCGTTAACCCAGCGGAATTGAGGCGAAATTCCCAAGCGATGCCCCAGATGGCGATGCCAGCTTCAGTTCAGCCCGATAAGCTTGGCGCCCTGCCGGAACAGCGCCACGGCATCCGGCTCGAAGCGGAAGGTGCCGATGAAATCGTCGGCGCAATAGTCCGGCCTTGTCTTGCGAATGGCGGCGGCGAAGCCGCGCGCCTCGTCGAGCCGTCCGGCCAGCGCCAGGCAGTGTGCGGCGATCGCCAGTATGATGGCGTGGGCGTTGGGCCGCGCCGCCGCCTTCAGCGCCCATTCGGCCGCTTCCTCGAACTGGCCGAGCCGGACATGCGCCATGGCGCGTGCGCCCAGCATGCCGAACAGCAGCGGGTCGAACGGGCTGAGATGGCGCGAATGATCGGAAGAGCCTATCGCCGCTCGCGGGTCGCCCGACTGCGAATGCACGAAGGACAGCGCGTAGTGGCCGAGCGCGAAGTTGGGGCTGAGATCGACAGCCCGTTCCAGTTCGAGCAGCGAACCGTCCTGCTCGCCGCGCAGCCACAGCGCCCGGCCCATTGCCCAATGCGCGGCCGGATTGTGGTCGTCGACCAGCAGGCTGTGTCCGGCGCTCTCGAAGGCCAGCGCGCTTTCGCGGTCGCGGTCGCCCCAGCGCTGGAAGGCGTTCTGCCAGTGGGTGAAGGACAGGCCGGCATAGGCGCGCGCAAAGGTCGGGTCGAGCTGCAAGGCCTGGGCAAAGAAATGCCGCGCCTGCTCGTTTTCGGCCTGGGTGAAGCGGTACATGTGCCAGAGGCCGCGATGATAGGCCTCCCAGGCGTTGAGCGAGCATGGCGCCTTCAGCATGGCGCGGTTGCGCTCGACCGTTTCGATCTCGGCCGAGATCGAGGAGACGATGCTGTTGCCGATGTCGTCAAGCACGGAAAAGATGTCATCGGGCCTGCGCTCGAAGGTCTCGGCCCAGACGATCCTGGCGCTGCGCACCTCGATCAGTTCGACGCTGACGATGAGGCGGCCGGACGGGCTGCGCACCGTGCCGGTGGCGACATAGTCGACATTCAGCCGGCGGCCGGCATCCTCGGGCGCGATGTTCTGCTCTGCCAGCGCAAACACCGATCCGCGCGCGATGACGAAGAAGTCCCTGAGCTTGGCCAGGCGGGTGATGATGTCGTGGGTGAAACCGTCGGCCAATCCGCCGCGTGCGCCGCCGACCTCCTCGACAAACGGCATCACCGCCAGCGAAGCATGGCTGGGCTCGACCGGGCCGGGTGCGGTCGGCGTGGCCACCAATGGCGATAGTGTGGACAGGCAGGCCGTCCGAAGCGAGATGCCCGACTGTCGGTCACGGATCGCCCGCCAGGCCGCGCGAAGCGGTGCGAAATCCAGTTCTTCCGATTTGAACAACTGTTCTGCCGCCGCCAGATGCTCTTCAGCCGCGCCGATCTCGCCGCGTCCGGCCAGACCTGCCAAAAGTGCCGCATGTGCACGCCGGTCGAACGGCGCCAGTTCCACCCATGTGTCGAGATGGGCGATTGCCTCGTCGCTGTCTGCCGCCAGGCTGCCGACGAGTTGCTCCAGCACGGCGACGTGGCACGAGTGGAAGCGGCGGCGCTGCGCGGTCAGCCAGCTGTTGAAATGCGGGCTGCGCTCGAGCTCCAGCCCGTCGAGGAAATCGCCGGCAAACAGTTTGGCCAGCGTCCGCAAGCGGTCGACATCAAGGCTGCCGAGCCCTTGCGTGGCGGCGCGGCTCACCTCCAGCGCATCGACCAGGCAATCGCTCAGATCGAGTGCGACCGTGTCCCCCTGTGTCGCAACCCGGTGTCGGCCCACCGCGTCGAGCGCGCTCCGCAGCTTGCTCAGGCACCAGCGCAGTTCGCCCCTTGGGTCGTTCGGCACATCCCACAACAACTCGCACAGGCGACTGCGGCCGACCGGATGCGGCGCCAGCGCCAGATAGGCGAGCAGCGCGCGCAGCTTGCGTGACGCGGGGAGGGCTACCGGAGCGCCGTCGTGGGAGATCATCAGCGGCCCGAGCAGGCGCACCGACAGGTCCGGCATGTCGCCGTCCAGCCTCGATCGGTTGGATTCCACGTGCGTTTCCACGCCTGCTCCCACGCTGGCCTGTCGGCCTCTCCTGTATCACCAAACACGATACGGCGCATCCGGCAGCGGATTTCAGCGCCGAATACAGCCATTGCCGCTGTGCGGCATGTCAGTCCTAGCGCGGCAAGGTCACCAAACCTCGCCGCCCAACCCGCTGGCTTGTAACCGGCCCGTGAAGACAAAACACGATGACAATCAGGGAGACCAAGATGTTGCAGCAGCAGAAGATCAGAACCACGGCCGGGCGCGGCCGCCTGTTCGACAGCATTCTCGACACCGTCGGCGACACGCCGGTGGTTCGCATCAACAATCTCGGACCGTCCCACGCGACGATCTACGTCAAAGCCGAGTATTTCAATCCCGGCGCCTCGGTGAAGGACCGGCTGGCGCTCAACATCATCGAGGAGGGCGAGCGCAGCGGTGCGCTGAAGCCGGGCCAGACGGTGGTCGAGGCGACCAGCGGCAACACCGGCATCGGCCTCGCCATGGTCTGCGCGCAAAAGGGCTATCCGCTGGTCGTCACCATGGCCGACAGTTTTTCGGTCGAGCGCCGCAAGCTGATGCGCATGCTGGGCGCCAAGGTGGTGCTGACGCCGCGCGCCGAAAAAGGTTTCGGCATGTACAAGAAGGCGGTGGAACTGGCCGAGGCCAATGGCTGGTTCCTTGCCCGCCAGTTTGAAACAGCGGCCAACGCCGCCATCCACGAGGCAACGACGGCGCGCGAGATCGTCAATGATTTCGCCGGCTCGCGGCTCGATTGCTTCGTCACCGGCTATGGCACCGGCGGCACGGTGGTCGGCGTGGCGCGCGTGCTGCGCCGCGAGCGTCCGGAAACCCGCATCGTGCTCTCCGAGCCGGCCAACGCGCAGCTCATCGGCAGCGGCAAGGTGCAGCAGCGCGGCGCCGATGGTGCCCCGGCCGCCAGCCATCCAGCCTTCGAGCCGCACCCGATCCAGGGCTGGACGCCGGATTTCATCCCCAACGTACTGCAGGAGGCGATCGACACCAGCCTCTATGACGAGGTGATGCCGATCGCCGGACCCGAGGGCATCAAATGGGCCAGAGAATTGGCGCGGAAAGAGGGCATCTTCACCGGCATTTCCGGCGGCGCGACCTTCGCCGTGGCACGGCAGGTCGCGGAGAAGGCGCCGGCTGGCGCGGTGATCCTGTGCATGCTGCCCGACACCGGCGAGCGCTACATGTCGACACCGCTGTTCGACGGCATCGAGGCCGAGATGGATGCCGACGAGACCGCCCTGTCGCGCTCGACGCCCGGCTGTCAGTTTCCCGCGGCTTGACGGGAGATCCGTCATGGACGCCGTGCAAGAAAACCTCGGCCTGGTGGCCGAGGAAACGCTCGATCCCCTGGACTGGGCCGATGTGCAGGCCCTGTCGCACCGGGTCATCGACGATGCGGTCGATTATCTCCGCGATGTGCGCGACCGCCCGGTCTGGCGGGAGATGCCGGCCGATGTGAGAAAGGCCTTCTCGGCGCCGCTGCCGCGCTCCCCGGCGCCGCTGGATGCTGTCTATGCCGAGGTGTCCCGCACGGTGATGTCCTATCCGATGGGCAATATCCATCCGCGCTTCTGGTCCTGGTATATGGGGTCGAGCAACTTCACCGGCGCGCTCGGCGATTTCCTGGCGGCTATCCAGGGCTCGAACCTCGGCGGCGGCAACCACGCCGCCGGGCTGATGGACAGCCAGGTGGTGAACTGGTGCAAGGAGATGCTGGGCTTTCCAGCTTCTGCCGGCGGTACCTTGGTCAGCGGCGGCTCGATGGCCAACATCATAGGGCTGACCGTGGCGCGCAATGTCAAGGCCGGCATCGACGTGCGTGAGCACGGTGTCGCCGCCATCGAAAAGCCGCTGCGCTTCTACGGCTCGGAGCAGATCCACTCGTGCCACCGCAAGGCGATGGAGGCACTCGGCCTCGGCAACCGGGCACTGCGCCGCATCCCGACCGATGCCGGGCTGCGCATCGATATCAATGCCTTGCGTGCGGCGATCACCGAGGACCGCGCCGCAGGGTTCAAGCCGGCCTGCGTCATCGGTACGGCCGGCACGGTCAACACCGGGGCGATCGACGATTTGCAGGCGCTTGCGAAGCTGGCACATGAGGAAGACCTCTGGTTCCATGTCGACGGCTGCATCGGCGCGCTGATCGCCATTGCACCTGAAAATGCCCATCGCGTCGCCGGCATCGAACGGGCGGATTCGGTCGCGCTCGATCCCCACAAATGGCTGCACGCGCCGTTCGAAGTCGGCTGCGCCCTGGTCAGGGATGCCGCCGCGCATCGCGGGGCCTTCGCTGTGACGCCGGAATATCTGGAATCGACGCCGCGCGGCCTCGCTTCCGGCGAATGGTTGCACGATTACGGCCTGCAGACGTCGCGCGGTTTTCGCGCGCTGAAGGTGTGGATGGCGCTGAAGCAGCATGGCGTCGAAAAATTCGGCCGCCTGATCGACCAGAACATTGCCCAGGCCGTTTATCTTGCCGGCTTGATCGAGGCCGCGCCGCGGTTGCAGCTGGCGGCATCGCCGACCGTCAACATCGTCTGCTTCCGCTATCAGCCCGGTCTGACAGGCGAGGCTCTGAAGGCGCTCAACATGGAGATCATGCTGCGGTTGCAGGAACAGGGTATTGCGGCACTGTCCGACACTACGGTGCATGGCGAGCATTGGCTGCGGGTGGCGATCACCAACCACCGTACACGGCGTGAGGATCTCGATCTTCTGGTGCGGGAAACAGTGCGACTGGGGCGCGAGATCGCAACGCAGGGTTCCGCGCCTTCCTAGTTACGGGCAGGCATGCGATTCTGCCGCGATGATTCGGGAGATCCAGGCCGTGACGCTGTTTCGTATGGTTGCACTGGCAGCGCTGGTCTTCACCGCCTCGGCGCAGGCCGCCGACATGGCCTTCTTCGTCAAGAACCTGCGCAAGGAATCTGTCGCGGTCGAGCTGTTCAGCCGCGACCGTGAGACGGTCTGGCCGGGCAATGACAAGGTGTTCCTGGTCGAACCCGAGTCGCAGAAATCCGTGCCGCTGTCCTGCAATCAGGGCGAACATATCTGCTATGGCGCCTGGGTTGACGGCAATGACAGCCTCTCGGCCGGCGTCGGGCCGGACAATGACCAGCCCTGCGACACTTGCTGCTTCATCTGCGTGGAACACTCGACCGAGACGATCGATCTGGTGCCGTAGAGCGCGGAAGTTTCGTTGGACCCAAATTAAGTCGGGGATCGGCCCGTCCGGTCCACTTCCGCGATTCAGCGCTGCATGCAATGGTCGCCCCGCGGCCGGGTGGGCCGCTTATTCGGGGGTTATCATGTTTCATGCCTATGCGCGCCGCATGCTGGCCGCGCTGTCCTTCGTCATGCTGGTTGCGTCGGCGGCGCATGCCGACGATGTCACCTTCGCCATCAAGAACAGCCATCCCAATGCCATGCGCGTCGAGCTCTACAGCCAGGATCGCGACTATGTCTGGCCGGGCGAGGACAAGGACTATTTCCTCGACGACGGCGAGACCAAGCAGCTGCCGATATCCTGCAACGCGGGCGAATCGATCTGCTACGGCGCCTGGGTCGATGGCGACGAGGGCACCTATTGGGGCGTCGGTCCAGGCAATACGGAAAAATGCGAGGATTGCTGCTACACCTGCAACGGCGGCGAGACCGAGGAGATCGAACTGGTCCCCTGACCGGTTTGCCAGCTTGACGGTCTTCGGACCGGAAGCCATAGCCTGTGCAAATACCCAGCGCGCGACGCCTCGACCTGTTCAGACGCGACGCGCTTCAGGCAAAAGGAGCTCAGCTATGGCCGGCATGGTCGAAAGCGACAAGATCGACATCGGGTTTTCCGGCAAGCGTTGCATCCATTCGCGCAACTGCGTGCTCGGCGATCCGCACGTCTTCGTGCCCAACGCGCCGGGCCAATGGATCCATCCCGAGGCGGCCAGCGTCGAGAAGATCGTTGCCATCGCCGAAAGCTGCCCCTCGGGCGCCATCACCTATGTCCGGAAGGATGGCGGGCCGCAGGAGCAATCGCCGGTGGTCAACACGGTGCGGCTGCGGGAAAACGGCCCGCTGGCGGTACACGCCGAGATCGTGCTCGACGGCGAGACTTCTTATCGTGCCACGCTTTGCCGCTGCGGCGCTTCGGAAAACAAGCCGTTTTGCGACGGCAGCCACAACAAGTCCGGTTTTGCCGCCACCGGCGAGCCGCCGCTGAAGGACACGCCGGCGCTCGAAGCGAGGAATGGTCCGCTGAAAGTGACGCCGACCACCAATGGCCCGCTCAAGCTCGAGGGCAATCTCGAGATCGTCACCGGAACCGGCCATACGGTCGACCGTACCCAACGCGCCTTCCTCTGCCGCTGCGGCCATTCCGCCAACAAGCCGTTCTGCGATGGTACGCACAAGAAGGTGGGGTTTGTGGGGTAGCTGTTTTGGCCGGCGGGACAGCACCCCCTCTGTCCTGCCGGACATCTCCCCCGCAAGGGGGGAGATTGGCAGTTTCCGCCGGCGGCGCCCTTTTCGGCATTGAAGATGGCGAAAGCGGGGATGACATCCGATCTCCCCCCTTGCGGGGGAGATGCCTGGCAGGGCAGAGGGGGGTGCTGTCCCGCCGACCTCGCTTGTTCACCACCACCAACCTACCTACCGTGGCCCAGCGCTCGCGGCTTTATCGTCCGTTCCGTATCGGCTAAGGGCAGGGACAAATAAATTGCCACCCGGACCGCCGCCAAAAAGATGACAGCCAAGACCAAGCCAAAGCCGCTGTTCCTCGGGATCGACACCGGCGGCACCTATACCGACGCCGTGTTGTGGTCTGAGACGGAAGGCCCGCAAGAGGGGCCGAACAAAGGCAAGGTGCTGGCCAAGGCCAAGGCGCTGACCACCAGGCATGATCTTGCCGTGGGTATTTCCGGCGCCGTCGACGCGGTGCTGCAGAAAGCGGGAACCGATCCGGCTGATATCAAGCTGGTGTCGATGTCGACGACGCTTGCCACCAACGCGCTTGTCGAGGGCCAGGGCGGCCGCGTCGCGCTGGTGATGATCGGCTTTTCCGAGGGCGACCTCGCCCGCGACGGGCTGAAGGCCGCGCTCGGCACCGATCCGGTGGTTTTTTGTCCGGGCGGCCACGATGTGCACGGCAATGCCGCCAAGCTCGATCTGTCTGGACTGGAGGCGGCGTTGCCGGAACTCGGCGCCTCGGTGTCCGGCTTTGCCGTCTGCGCCTATTTTGCCACCCGCAATCCGGCGCATGAGATCGCCGCCCGCGAGTTGATCCGCGAAAAGACAGGCCTGCCGGTCACATCGAGCCACGAGCTGTCGGCCAAGCTCGGCGGCCCGCGCCGGGCACTCACCACTCTGCTCAACGCCAGGCTGATCTCAATGATCGACCGGCTGGTGGCGGCAACCGAAGGCTTTCTCCAGGCGCGCAACATTGCAGCCCCGCTGATGGTGGTGCGCGGCGACGGTGCGCTGGTTTCGGCAGCGTTTGCCCGCCAGCGGCCGATCGAGACCATCCTGTCCGGCCCGGCCGCCAGCCTGGTCGGCGCCCGCCACATGACCGGGCTCGACAATGCCATGGTGTCCGATATCGGCGGCACCACCACCGACGTCGCCGTGCTCGATGGCGGCCGTCCCAGGCTCGACCCGGAAGGCGCCACCGTCGGCGGCTTCCGCACCATGGTCGAGGCCGTCGCCATGCGCACCTTCGGCCTCGGCGGCGATTCCGAAGTGGCGCTGGAAGATGGCGCGCTCAACCCGAAGATCCTGCTCGGGCCGCGCCGCCTGGTGCCGTTGGCGCTGGCCGGCATGGCGCACGGTACAGCTGTCACCTCCGAACTCGAACGCCAGCTGCGGGCGCCCAATCCCGGCCGCATGGACGGCCGCTTCGCGGTGCGCACCGGCGTGCCGGACCGGCTCGCCGCCGGCCTGACCGGCGCCGAAGCCAGGCTCTACGAGCTGATCGGTGCCGTGCCGCTCGCCGTCGACAGGCTTTTGAGTTCCAACGCGCAGAACGCGACGCTGAACCGGCTGGTGTCGCGCGGGCTGGTGCATGTCGCCGGCTTCACCCCGTCGGACGCCGCCCATGTGCTGGGCAAGCAGGCGAACTGGGATCCCATCGCCGCGCGCCTCGGCGCCGAACTGTTCGCCCGCAAGCGTGACGGCCGTGGCCAGAACATCGCCGCTTCGCCGGAAGCGATTTCGGAACGGGTGCTGGTGACGCTGACGCGCTGGTCGGCCGAATATATCCTCGAGACCGCCTTTGCCGAGGATGGGCTCGATGGCGCGTCGACGGTGGCGCACGCCCTGGTGCAGCGCGCGGTCGACGCGCATCCCGGCATCGCCCGCCTGAGCGTTGCGCTCGACCGCCCGGTCATCGGCCTCGGCGCCTCGGCGCCGCTGCACTATGCCGGGCTGCCGCCGCTGATCGGCAATGACTGCGTGGTGCCCAGGGATACCGATGTCGCCAACGCGCTCGGCGCCGTCGTCGGCCAGGTCAGGGTATCGGCCGAGGCGCGGGTCAGCCAGCCCATGGAAGGGCTGTTTCGTCTCGCCTCGGGCGAGACCGTGCGCGATTTCCTCGACGAGGCGACGGCGATCGCGGCGGCCGAGGCCGATGTCCGCGCCATCGTCGCGGAGCGCGCCAGGGATGCCGGCACCGACAGCGCCGAGATCGACGTCGCCACCGAATTCCGGGTCTCGACCGTCGAAGCCCAGCGCATGTTCATCGAGGCGCATGTCGTGGCCGTGGCCTCGGGAAGGCCGCGCATTGCGGTTTGAGCGGGGCGGCGAAATACGCCACCTTCACCCTAAGCTGAATTGACCCGGCAAACCTGACATGCCAAAGGCCCGCAAAGCCTTTCATCTGGAGTAGCCTGATGACCGACCGCATCGAGATCGCCGGATTGCGGATTGCCCGCGAGCTGCATGAGTTCGTGGCCAGGGAAGCGCTGCCGGGCACGGAGATCGAAGCGGACGCCTTCTGGAACGGTTTTTCGGCCATCATCCATGATTTGGCGCCGAAGAACCGGGCGCTGCTGGCAGCGCGTGACGCCATCCAGGAACAGGTAGATGGCTGGTATCGCGATCACGGCGCGCCGGTCGACATGGAGGCCTACAAGGGCTTCCTGAAAGAGATCGGCTATATCGTTCTGGAGGGCCCGCCCTTCAGCGTGTCGACCGACAATGTCGACCCCGAAATCGCTGATGTTGCCGGACCGCAGCTGGTCGTGCCGGTGATGAATGCGCGCTATGCGCTCAACGCCGCCAATGCGCGCTGGGGTTCGCTCTACGATGCGCTCTACGGCACCGATGCCATCCCCGAAACGGATGGCGCCGAAAAGGGCAAAGCCTTCAATCCGGCGCGCGGCGCCAAGGTCGTTGCCTGGACGAAGACCTTCCTCGACGAGGCTGCCCCGCTCACCTCGGGCAAATGGGCCGGGGTCAACGGTCTGTCATTGGCGCAAGGCGCCCTGCGGCTAAGCGCCGGCGCCGGCTCGACGACGCTGGCCGACCCCAGGCAATTCGTCGGCTATCGTGGCGATGCCGCCAATCCCGATACCGTGCTGCTTGTGCGCAACGGCCTGCACATCGAGATCGTGATCGACCGCAACAACCAGATCGGCCGCACCGATCCGGCTGGCATCGCCGATGTCATCCTGGAATCGGCGCTGACCACCATCCAAGACTGCGAGGATTCGGTCGCGGCGGTGGATGCGCCAGACAAGGTCGTCGTCTACCGCAACTGGCTCGGCCTGATGAAGGGCGATCTGACGGAAGAGATCACCAAGGGCGGCAAGAGTTTTGTCCGCAAGCTCAATCCTGACCGCTCCTACACCGCGCCCGCCGGCGGCACGCTGACCGTGCCCGGCCGCTCGCTGATGCTGGTCAGGAATGTCGGCCACCTCATGACCAACCCGGCGATACTGGATCGCGACGGCAACGAGGTTCCGGAAGGCATCATGGATGCGGCGATGACGGCGCTGATCGCGCTGCACGATGTAGGGCCGAACGGCCGCCGCGCCAATTCCCGCGCCGGCTCGATGTATGTCGTGAAGCCCAAGATGCATGGGCCGGAGGAGGTCGCTTTCGCCGTCGAGATATTCGACCGCGTCGAGGCCCTGCTCGGTATGGCCAGGAATACCATCAAGATGGGCATCATGGACGAGGAGCGGCGCACCACCGTCAACCTCAAGGAGGCGATCCGCGCCGCAAAAGAGCGCGTCGTGTTCATCAACACCGGCTTCCTCGACCGCACCGGCGACGAGATACACACCTCGATGGAAGCCGGCCCGATGATCCGCAAGGGCGACATGAAGCAGGCCGCCTGGATTTCCGCTTACGAGGCGTGGAATGTCGACACCGGGCTGGAATGCGGCTTGGCCGGCCACGCCCAGATCGGTAAGGGCATGTGGGCGATGCCGGATTTGATGGCGGCGATGCTGGCCGAGAAGATCGCCCACCCCAAGGCCGGTGCCAACACCGCCTGGGTGCCGTCGCCGACGGCGGCGACGCTGCATGCCACGCACTATCACAAGGTCGATGTCCACGCCGTGCAGGCGGCGCTGAAGAACCGGCCGAAGGCCAGGCTCGACGACATCCTGTCGGTGCCCGTTGCGGTGCGGCCGAACTGGTCGCCCGAAGACATCCAGAAGGAACTCGACAACAACGCGCAGGGCATTCTTGGCTATGTCGTGCGCTGGATCGACCAGGGCGTCGGGTGCTCGAAAGTGCCTGACATCAACGATGTCGGCCTGATGGAAGACCGCGCCACGCTGCGTATTTCCTCACAGCACATCGCCAATTGGCTGCACCACGGCGTGTGCAGCGAGGACCAGGTGATGGCGACGATGAAGCGCATGGCTGACATCGTCGACCGCCAGAACGCGGGCGACCCACTCTACCAGCCCATGGCCGCCGATTTCACCAAGTCGATCGCCTTCCAGGCCGCTTGTGACCTGGTCTTCAAGGGCCGCGTCCAGCCCAACGGCTACACCGAGCCGGTGCTGCACGCGCGGCGGCTGGAACTGAAGGCGCAGCAAGCCTGAGGCAACGGATCGGTTTTGTCGTATTTCGCTCGACGGTGGTGAAATCGCCAGCGGCGTTGAAGGCGCGTCCGCGACTGGTGCGGCGGATGCTATTTGCTTCCGGCCACAGACAAGGCGTCAGGAAGCCGTATGGTCCAGGAGCCGGATGGTGGGATCGCGACGGTGTTCGGAGTTGACCCGATCGACGCCTTCCACCGTAATCGCGATCGTCCCGTTTTCCACTCTTGCTATCCAGCCCTTCGCTTTCAAATACCAGAGATGAAATTCGAGATGCTCTCGCGGACAGCCTGACAAGCGTTCGAGCTCCACATCTCCGATCCCGGGATTGCTGACGTCGTGCCGGCGCTTCGCGTAAAGCAGCGACAGCAGCCTGGCCTGGATCACGACATCCCGCTCGATGCCTTTGGTGCTGCTGGCTTCCTCGGCCAGCTCGTGGCGAAGGCCGGCATGGTCTCTGTACGCGATGTCGTATTGTGCGCGTTTGACCGGATCCTTGAGCGTATTGTGGGCTTCCACGATTTCACTGAAACGGGCTTCATCGCCGGTTTCGCGATTGTCTGGATGATAGCGCATCGCAAAATAGCGAAATATGCGCTCCAACGTTTCCGAATTGGCGTTCGGGCTAACTTCCAAAACTTCGTAGTAGTCAATGAACATAGCGGGCTCCCCGACCACACCATATTCGCATTGTCTAAATAAGGAATGTCAATGCGGAGGCCAAGACCTTGGTCCGACGCCGATGACATCCACGCTTTCTGGAAGAGGAAGAAAATGGCCGGCGTCCGGTCGGTGGGGCCGTTGGGTGGTGAGGGCGCCGGCCAAGCGGACAATCAGGTCCGCCGCACCGTGGAGATGATCGATTCGCGGAGGCGGTGTTATGGCGTGATCGCGGAAGGCAATGTGGCGAGGTCGGCTTGTCGGGCGGCGAGTGACCTACGCCGCCTGCGCCATCCGCTCCGAGCTCATGCGGTAGGAGATCGCTTCGGCCAGATGGATTCGGCCGACGGTTTCGCTGGCGTCGAGATCGGCAAGCGTCCGTGCCACCTTCAGCACACGGTGATAGGCCCGCGCCGAAAAGGCGAGCTTTTCGCTGGCGTCCTTGAGCAGCGACAGGCCGGCGACGTCAGGCATGGCGATTTCCTCGATGATCGACGGTGAGCAATGCGCGTTGGTGGTGGCGCGGGTGGCGCCGAGCCGCTCGAAGCGTTCGCGCTGGATGGTGCGGGCGCGTGCCACGCGCATCGCCACATCGGCGCTTTTCTCCGCCCGGTCGGGCCGGATCAAGTCGCTGGCCGAGACCGCCGGCACTTCGATCCTGAGATCGATGCGATCGAGCAGCGGGCCCGAAATGCGCGCCTGATAGTCGGTGCGGCAACGCTCGCCGCGCAGGCAGCGATAGCCCGGCTCGCCGGCCATGCCGCAGCGGCACGGGTTCATCGCCGCCACCAGCTGGATACGCGCCGGATAGGTGACGCGATGGTTGGCCCGCGCGATCATGCAGTCGCCGGTCTCCAGCGGCTGGCGCAGCGCATCGAGCGTCTGCGGCGTGAACTCGGGAAACTCGTCGAGGAACAGCACGCCGTGATGGGCCAGCGACACCTCGCCCGGCCGCGCGCGGATGCCGCCGCCGACCATCGCCGCCATCGAGGCCGAATGATGCGGGGCGCGGAACGGCCGCCGGTCGGTCAGCTTGCCTTCGCCGAGCTCTCCCGCCACCGAGGCGATCATCGAGACTTCGAGCAATTCCTTCGGCGCCAGCGGCGGCAGGATCGACGGCAGCCGCTGCGCCAGCATCGATTTGCCGGATCCAGGCGGTCCGATCATAAGCAGATTATGACCGCCGGCCGCCGCCACCTCCAGCGCCCGCTTGGCGGTCTCCTGGCCCTTGATGTCGGCGAGGTCAGGCAGATCCAGCGCCGCGGCGTGCATACCGGCCTCGGGGCGCGACAGCACCTGCGTGCCACGAAAATGATTGGCGATGGCAATCAGGCTGCGCGGTGCCAGAATGTCGATATCCTTTCCAGCCCAGGCCGCTTCCGGCCCGCATGCGAACGGGCAGATCAGGCCCTTGCCCTCGGCATTGGCGGCGATCGCCGCCGGCAAGGAGCCGGCGACCGCGGCAATCGTGCCGTCGAGCGACAATTCTCCAAGCACGACATAGCCGGCCAGCATGTCGCCCGGAATGGCGCCCAGCGCGGCCATTAGGCCGAGTGCGATCGGCAGGTCGTAGTGGCTGCCTTCCTTCGGCAGGTCGGCCGGCGCCAGATTGACAGTCACCTTCTTCGACGGCATCGACAGGCCGGAAGCATGCAGTGCGGCCTGCACCCGCTCGCGGCTTTCGGCCACCGCCTTGTCGCCCAGGCCGACGATGTGCATGTTGACCTTGCCGGGCGCGATCATCACCTGCACGTCGACCGGCACGGCCTCGATGCCTTGGAAAGCGACCGTGCGAACCCGCGCCACCATTTTTTGTACCCCCGGACAGTAGTTCGCCCATGCCCTGGCGATCAGGGTGTGAGCGAAGTCAAAGAAGACAACCACAGATTTCGGAGTTAAGCAAGAACATTACGAGAACATATAGCTTCACCACGGTGAGGAATTCTGCCGGGAAGGAGCGCCGTCCATAAGCTAGGCTTTGATCGGAAGCTTGAGCGCCCGCTCCGTCAAAGGCTCGCTGGCATCAAAGATGACATACCCGAGCATAGATGGCTAGAATTTGTCGAACAGGCGCTCCACCTTGCGGGCGAACATTTCCCTCTGGTCATCAGAGATGTTTTCGACGGAATATCTCGTCAGGTAGAGGTGCCTCACGTTGCGGCCGCACATAGTCTTGAGACCGCGCAGCAGCACCTTTCTTCCCGGGTTTTGCATGTACAGTTCAGTATACCACCACGGCGACCCGCATGTGGTAACAACGCCCATCCGCCGGATGTTCAATAGCGCCGGCTTGATCACGCCACCGTCTGCCGGCAACTCGTAAGCCACCCCCGGTCGCCAAACTCGATCAAAATAACCCTTCAAGATTGCGGGCATGCCTGACCACCATGTCGGAAAGCAGAAAACGCATGCCTCCGCCCATCTCAACGCGTCGATGTAAACCTGCAAGTCGCTGGGTGCCTGGGCAGGGTCAAAGTGGCCATGTCTTTCTTCGGCATGCATCACAGGATCGAACTTCATCTGATGGAGATCGAAATCAACGACCTCGTCACCCCTGGCTTTGAGGGTCTGAACGACCCGTTTGTGGAGCGCCGCCTGGTAACTGTCGGCTAGTGGATGCGCGTAGACGACATTGATTTTCATGGCGCGGGCCTTCAGGCTTCGAACTACACGCACATATTAGCCGTCGCGCAACCAAGTGGAAACAGCAAGGTCAGTGGCGGGGAGGGAAAGCCCATCGCCGGTGTCGATCAGCAGCGGGCTTATGCAATCGCCCGATCAAATGAGGAACATTACAAGAATATGCAGCCGCGCCGGTCGCGGCTGGGTTGTGGCCGGTTGCAGAAACCGGAACATGGTTAAGACAAAGTGAAAACGGTTACGTCCGCCGCTTGTCCTCGACCGCGTCCCAGAACAGGCTGGCGATGTCGGCGCCGCCGAAACGCTTGACCTCACGCACGCCGGTCGGCGAGGTCACGTTGATCTCGGTCATGTAGTCGCCGATGACGTCGATGCCGACGAGGATGAAGCCGCGCTCTTTCAGCGACGGCCCGATGCGGGCGCAGATCTCGCGTTCGCGCTCCGTCAGTTCGGTCTTTTCGGCGCGGCCGCCGACATGCATGTTGGAGCGGGAATCGTGTTCGGCCGGCACCCGGTTGATGGCGCCGACCGGCTCGCCGTCGATCAGGATGATGCGCTTGTCGCCCTTGCGCACGTCCTTGAGATAGCGCTGCACGATATAGGGTTCGCGGAACATCTGGCCGAACATTTCCAGCAGCGAGGCAAGGTTGCGGTCGGCCTCCAGCATGTGGAAGATACCGGCGCCGCCATTGCCGTACAGCGGCTTGATGATGATGTCGCCGAACTCCTTGCGGAAGGCGGCAACTTCGAGTGGATCCTTGGTGATCAGCGTGTCCGGCATCAGGTCGGCAAATTCGGTGACGAAGATCTTTTCGGGGCTGTTGCGCACCCAGGCCGGGTCGTTGACCACGAGCGTTTTCGGATGGATGCGCTCCAGGATGTGCGTGGTGGTGATGTAGTTCATGTCGAAGGGTGGATCCTGGCGCAGCAGCACGACATCCATCTCCGACAGATCGGTGCGCACCTTCTCGCCCAGCGAATAGTGGCTGCCCTTCTCGTCGCGCACCTGCATTTCCTCGATGCGGGCAAACACCTTGCCGTCGCGCAACGACAGCCGATCCGGCGTGTAGTGGAACAGCTCATGGCCACGCCGCTGCGCTTCCAGCGACAGCGCGAACGAGGTGTCACCGGCGATCGACACGGTGGAGATGTGGTCCATCTGGACGGCGATTTTCAGCTTCATTGCGGGTCTCCGGAGGCTCGGATGGACGACTGTCTTGCCTGTACAGGCTCACTGCCCGTCTGCCAATCGCGACATTCCTAGGATTGGCACCCGACAGCCGAATGCGCTGCTTTCCTCGATCCTTCGAAACAGTCGCGGTTGCCCGTGGAAAATCGATTTCGCGATACGTTTCCTAAAGGGTTTGCTGCCAGTCTGAAAATAAATTCCGACGTCACAAAACAGGGACACCGATGCAAACTTCGTTTGGCACCGGTCAGGCAAACAGGGAGAGCACGGATCTGGCATTCACCGATCCGTTGACCGGGCTTGGCAACCATCGCCGCTTCTTCGACAAGGTCGATCGCCTGATCGCCGACCGTGCCGAGGATCCCGCGCCCTTTACCGTCGGCATTCTCGACCTCGACGGCTTCAAGCCGATCAACGATCTGTTCGGCCACAAGGCCGGCGACGACATCCTGATCCAGGTCGCGATGCGGCTGCGCGCCTCGATGGACGGCCATTCCACGGTCTGCCGCATCGGTGCCGACGAATTCGCCTTTCTCTATCCTCTGGTGTTCAGCGAGGATGCAGCGGCCGAAAAGTCCCGCATGCTGATCGAGATCCTGTCGGCGCCCTATGATGTCGGCGAACGCACCGCCAGGCTTTCGGCCTCGGTCGGCTGCTCGCTGTTCTATTCGGGCGACGAGACCACCGAGATCCTCATCAACAAGGCCGAGACGGCGCTCTATCACGCCAAGCGTTCCGGCCGTGGCCGCGTCGTCGTCTACACCCGTGAGATGGAAGAAGCGGCCAAGCGCGTCACCCGCATCGAACAGGCGCTGCGCCGGGCTGTCTCGGCCGGCGAGGTGGAGCCGCATTTCCAGCCCATCGTCGACCTCAACACGCGCCGCACCATCGGCTTCGAGACGCTGGCGCGCTGGACAGATCGCGACCTCGGCTCGGTGCCGCCGACCGTCTTCATTCCCATCGCCGAGGAGCGTGGCATCATCGGCCCGTTGTCGCAGCTGGTGCTGCGCAAGGCGACCGAGGCCGCCCGAAGCTGGCCGAAGGATCTGTTCCTGTCGTTCAACCTGTCGCCATCGCAGCTCGTCGACCAGAACACCGGCCTGCACATACTGGCGATCCTCGACCGCACCGGCTTCGATCCGCGCCGGCTGGAGATCGAGATCACCGAGACCGGCCTGATGAACGACCCGGCCTCTGCGGCGCAGATCGTCGAGGATCTGCGCCGCGTCGGCATCCGCGTCTCGCTCGACGATTTCGGCACAGGCCAGTCTTCGCTCGGCCGCTTGCGCGAATTCCATTTCGACAAGCTCAAGATCGACCGTGCCTTCGTCTCTTCCATTCTCGACGACCGCCCGTCCGAACACATCATCCGCGCCATTCTCGCAATGTGCGAGGGGCTCGGCATGGACGTGGTCGCCGAAGGCATCGAGCAGGAAGCGCAGGCCGATCGCCTCGTCCAGTTCGGCTGCGCCGGCGGGCAGGGCTATCTGTTCGGCAAGCCGGTCGATGCCGATGCCACGCTCGGCTATCTCCGCGATTCCTTCCGCGGCGCCCTCCGCGCCAAGGCGATCTGACCGGCGATCTCGAAGCGGTTTGCGACCCTGGTGACTTCACCTCGGGTGTCCAGCGCGGTGTATTGTCGTTTTGTCCGACATAAGCCCTGAAATTCGGCGGTTCGCCCTTGCCCGCGCGCCTTGCGTGGCTAGGATGCGCGCCGATCACGCTGGGAGACAGGAACGATGATGCCATCGGCGCATTTTGCCGACCTCGAAGGAGCCTCGGTGCTGATCACCGGCGGCGGCTCCGGAATAGGTGCTGCACTGACCGAGGGGTTTGTGCGCCAGGGCGCCAATGTCGCCTTCATCGACATCGCCGACGGTCCGAGCACGGCCCTTGCCGATCGCATCGAGAAAGAATTCGGCCGCCGGCCGCTCTATCTCAAGACCGATTTGCGCGACGTCGATGCCTTGCGGGCGTCGGCGGCCAAGGCGGCCGAGGCGCATGGCGATGTCACCGTCCTGGTCAACAATGCGGCCTGGGATGAACGCCACGCCGTCGAGGATGTGACGGTCGAGTTCTGGGACAACAACCAGGCCATCAATCTGCGGCCGCATTTCTTCACCGCGCAAGCGGTGGCGCCGGGCATGAAGCGGGCCGGCGGCGGTTCGATCATCAACTTCACCTCGACATCCTATCTGATCAACCACCCCGACATGCCGTCCTACACGGCCGCCAAGGCCGGTATCCTCGGCCTGACCAAGGGACTGGCCGGCAAGCTCGGTGTCGACGGCATCCGCGTCAACGCCATTGCGCCTGGCTGGGTGATCACCGAGCGGCAGAAGGAGCTCTGGGTGACCGAACAGGGGCTTGCCGCCCATGTTGCCAAGCAGTGCATCAAACAGGTGATGCAGCCCGACGACATCGTCGGCACCGTGCTGTTCCTCGCTTCGGACGCCTCGCGCATGCTGACCGCGCAGATGCTGGTCGTCGATGGAGGTTTCCTGTGAGCCAAGGGTTTGCCGGCGCACCGGCGGTTGCCGCCGTCGACTGGGGCACGACCCGCATGCGGGTCTGGCTGATCGACGGGCAAGGCAAGGTGCTTGCCGAACGCCGTGGCGATGATGGCCTGATCACCGCCCAGCAAAAGGGCTTTTCGACCATCCTCGAAGGGCACCTGGCGGCGATGGGAGCACCAGCGGCGCTGCCCGTCATCATCTGCGGCATGGCCGGATCCCGCCAGGGCTGGCTGGAAGCGCCCTATGTCACCGTGCCGGCGCCGCTTAGCGCCATTCTTGCTGGTGCCGCCAGCGTGCCCGGCCAGAGCCGCGACATCCGCATCGTTCCGGGTCTTGCCCAGCGGCTGACCGATGCGCCCGACGTCATGCGCGGCGAGGAAACCCAGCTCGCCGGCGCCGGCCTGCCGGCCAGGGGGCGCCAGCTGGTCTGCATGCCCGGTACCCATTCGAAATGGGTGCTGATAGAGGATGGCGCGGTTGCCGGCTTCGGCACCTGGCCGACCGGTGAGCTGTTTTCCGTGCTTGCCGCGCATTCGATCCTGCGCCATTCGCTCGGCGAACATCCGAAGCCCGTCACATCGGACAATCCGTTCTTCCGCCGCTGGTGCGAAACCGCATTGGGTGAAGGCGGCGATGTCACCTCGCGGCTGTTTTCCATCCGCGCCGCCGGCCTGCTGCAGGACTTGAAAGCCGACGATGCCGCCGCCTGCCTGTCCGGCCTTCTGATCGGCGGCGAGATCGCCTCCGCCAGCCGCCGGCACGGCGCCGGTGCCGAACCCATCGTACTGGTCGCCTCCGGCGCGCTGGGAACGCTGTACGGCGAGGCACTCGGCCTTGCCGGCCTCGAGGTTCGGGCCGTCGACGCCGACGAAGCGGTGCGTGCCGGTCTCGTCGAGGCGGCGCGTGAGAACGGCATGATCGCCAGAATTGGAGCAGCCCGATGAGCCAGACCGCACCGTTTCCAAAACTCAAGCGCGGGCTGGTCGCCATCCTTCGCGGGCTCAAGCCCACCGAGGCGATGGCCATGGGCCAGGCGCTGTTCGACGCCGGCATCGAGGCGATCGAAGTGCCGCTGAACTCACCGCAACCGTTCTCGTCGATCGCCCGCATCGTCCAAGTGCTGCCGAAAACGGCACTGGTCGGTGCCGGCACGGTGCTGACGCCGGCCGATGTCGATGGCTTGCACCAGGCCGGAGGGCGGCTGCTGGTCAGTCCCAACGTCGATGCCGAGGTCATGGCGCGCGCCATGCATTACGGCATGGTGACGATGCCCGGCGTGTTCACGCCGACCGAAGCCTTGCTGGCGATCAAGCTCGGCGCCTCAGCCCTGAAATTCTTCCCGGCGAGCGTGCTGGGTGCCGGCGGCATTTCAGCGATGCGCGCTGTGTTGCCGGCGCAGACGCTGGTCGGTGCCGTCGGCGGCGTCTCCGAAAAAGATTTTGCCGGCTACAAGGCGGCCGGCGTTACCGCCTTTGGACTGGGATCCAGCCTGTTCAAGCCGGGCATGAGCGTCGACGAGGTGGCCGCGCGGGCCGAGGCGGCGGTGACAGCCTGGGATGCGGCGTTCGGAGAAGCAGGATGAGCGAAGCGATCGTTACGGTTTTTTCCGATCACGTCTGCCAGCTCGGCGAGGGACCGAGCTACGATCCCGCCACCGATACGCTCTACTGGTTCGACATCGTCAACGGTCAGCTTCTGGAAAAGCGGCTTTCCGGCGGCGCGACCACCGTCCATGAGCTTGGCCAGATGGCGAGCGCCATCGCCGTCATCGATGACAAGCGCCAGCTTATCGCCGCCGAAACCGGCCTTTATGTCCGCGATGTCGCGACCGGCAGACTGACGCTGCACACGTCTGTCGAGGCCGGCAATCCGGTTACGCGCTCCAACGATTCCCGGGTCCACCCCTGCGGCGCCTTGTGGATGGGCACCATGGGCAAGGGCGAGGAAAAGGGTGCGGGTTCGATCTACTGGTTTTTCAGAGGCGAACTGCGCCGGCTGTTTTCGGACATCACCGTCTCCAATTCGATCTGTTTTACCGAGGATGGCGCAATCGCCCACTACACCGACACCTCGACCGGGCTGCTGATGCGCGTCGCCTGCGACCCGGCGACCGGCCTGCCTGCCGGTGAGCCAAAGCTGTTCGTCGATCACCGCTCGGCCAAGGGCTATATCGACGGGTCCGTGCTCGACCGCGACGGCATCCTGTGGAACGCCGTCTGGGGCGGCAGCGTCATCGAAGCCTACGGACCCGACGGCAAGCTCGTCCGCACGGTCGCCATGCCGGTGACGCAGCCATCTTGCCCGGCCTTTGTCGGCGCCAAGGCCGACCGGCTGGCGGTCACTTCCGCCTGGTCGGGCAAGGATGAGAAGCAGCGTCTGCTGGATCTGCAGGGCGGCATGACCTTTCTGCTCGATATTCCCGTCAACGGCCGCTTCGAGCCGCGCGTGCTGATCGCCTGAGCGAACTGGATTCTGCGGTTGGACGGTGCGTTGTCACGCAACCGCCCGCGCCATGTCGGTTTCACGAGAGCCTGACGCCTTGACCATGCGATGGTAGGCGATCCTACTGCCGGGGATCGTCATCTCATGCCCAGCCGCAAGCCGAAACTGATCCTCGTCCATGAGCCGGAAAAGGCCTGCCTGGACCGTCTGGTCGCCGACGGTCATGCACCGCAGCGCGCCGGCGAAATCGCGTCCTATCTGGCGCAGTCGACCGACCTCGCCCCCGAATTCGACGTGCTTGGCCGTGCCTGCCAGGCACGCGGCCTGTCGTTCACGCCGGTGGCGCTGGACGAGGCCACCGGCGTGCTCGCCGGCGAGCATCCCAGCACAACGCTGGTCTGGACGCTGACCGACGGCATCGCCTATTTTCGCGGCGGCGCGGCGCCCGCTCTGGCGCGATTGGGCGGTTTCAAGACGATCGGCGCAGATGATGCGCTGTTCGCACTCTGCCAGGACAAGTTCCGCTCCGGCGCCGTGCTCGGCGCACTCGGCCTGCCGGTGCCGCAGGCCGGGCTTGCGCGCGACGGCCAATGGCTGGTCGAGCCGCCGGCCTCGCCCGCCGGCTGGTTCGTCAAGCCCAACCGGCTCGGCGCCAAGATCGGCATCTGGCCGGATTCGCGCTGTTGCGATCTCGCCCACGCTTTGGAACTCAGCCGGCGCGTCTTTTCGGCCTATCGCGACGATGTCGTCGTCCAGCCCTATGTCGCCGGCCGCAACGTGCGCGCCAGTTTCCTCGGCCTGGTGCCAGGCGCCGGGGTCGAAGCGCTTGGCGTGGCTTTTGTCGATTCAGGCGCCGATTTCCAGACCATGGCGGACAGCCTGGCGCTCTACGGCGACACCGGCGAGGCAGCGAAGGCGGAGGGACATTACGCCGAACCGGAGCTCGTTGCGGTTGCCGACAGCCAGCCGGCCGCCGACGCCACGATACGTGCGATCGCCGGGCGGCTGATGAGCGGGCTCGGCCTGCGCGATGTGTTTTCCATCGATCTCAGGGTCGAGGCCGACGACACCGTCCACCTCATCGAGTTCGAGGTTTGCCCCGGCCTGCCCTGCTTCGATTTTCGCGCCTATTGCCGCCAGCAATGGGGCCTCGATCTGGCCGGCGCCATGGCCGAAACTGCGGCCAGCCGGCTGACCGGTGTCGACCGATAGCTGTGCGCCTTGTGTCGGCGAGCTAACCAGCAGACGCTACCCGCCAGGCATTCGCTCGGCCGCCTGCAAGGACGGATCCATCTTGTCCCAGGCATGGCCGTGGCTCGTGTAGGTCACCATCTGCGGGCTGAACTGTTCCGGATCGTCGAGGCTGGCCGCGTGGACCGCTATGAATTCCGGCATGGCGACGGATATCAAAAAGACCGGCGTTCCGCAGGTTGGACAGAAGGTGTGGATTTTTTCATTGCCGCTGGCGCCCGCCACGCGCCAGGTGCTCACCTCCCCGGTAATTGCCATATCGGTGCGCTGGCCGAAGGTCAGGTAGGATCCGTGGCCGGTGCCTGAGCGCTTCTGGCAATCGCTGCACTGGCAGTGGTTCTGGAAGATCGGCTCGTCATTGGTTTCGTAACGGATCGCGCCGCATGCGCAGCCGCCGGTATAGCGCTTGGTCATCGTTATTCTCCCGCGGCGATCAGGGCTGATTTCGGCTTGGCGAAAATGTCGATGCCGCTGCCGGTTTCGAGGAAGGATTTCATGCTCGACAGCACCGCCGGCCAGCCCTGGCTGACGCCTTTCGCCATGCCGCTGCCGGCTTCGAGTTCGTCATGGCTGACGGTCAGCCGCACCATGGTGTCGTATTCCTCGATGGCGAACGTCACCCGGCTCGTTTTTGACGGATCGTCGGCCTGCGAAGCGTTCGCCCAGGTGATGACGAGGCGGGTCGGCGGCGAAACCTCGACGACATTGCCGACGAGTTCGACGGTCCGTTCGTCATTGGCGCGGATATGCTCCCATTTCGAGCCCGGCGTCCATTCGGAGACGTTCTCGTGACCCCAGTAGCGCTTTGCGACATCGGGCTTGATTATGGCCTCGAACACCTTCTGCGGCGTCGAGCGGATATAGGTCACGTAGACAAAGCTGGTCGTTTCCCTGGTCATTGGTCTTCTCCTTCGAGTTCTTGCTTCAGGTCGTGCAACAGGCTGAGCCGCTGCCGTTCGAATTTCCGTACCCAGCGCTCGTAGACTTCGTGCAAGGGCACGGGATTGATGAAATGCAGCTTTTCGCGGCCGCGCTTGACCGTGCTCACCAGATTGGCCGCCTCCAGCAGATCGAGGTGCTGGGTGGCGGATTGCCTGGCCATGTCCAGGTTTTCGCAAAGCTGACCGAGCGTCTGCCCGTTCTGCTCGCACAGAAGGTCAAGCAGCCTTCTGCGTGTCGGGTCGCCCAGCGCTTTGAAAACCTTGTCGGCGTCCATCTGCCTCACTCTGTTGTAAGGCATAATATGCAGGTAAATACCTGCATGTCAACCTACAGTTCGCCCCGCATCGCAAGACTGGATGCGGCTATTCGGACTCGGACGTTGATTGCGCGATGGGCCGCCCCGGCCATGTACCTGATGTCGGAGCCCTGCTTAGCGGCGCCAAACTGCGGACGTAAACCTGCAGGATTTCGTCTGAAGTCCTGCTACTAGCGCTGCAGCAGGGATTTGACAGGATGCCTATCGACGGCCGAGATTTCATCGTTCGTTGGTGGACCATCCTAAGCGTTCGAGATTGGCCGAAGCCTCCCAACTTCGTCATCCTAGGGCGAAGCAGGAGCGAAGCTCCGTCGCGGAGACTCTGGGATCCATGCCGCGACCTTGGCCGAAGAATGCAGCGGAGCAGAATTCTACACCGCTGCAACGCTTTGAAGTCGCGGCATGGATGCTCGGGTCTGCGCTGCGTCGCTACGCTCCTTGCTTCGCCCGTGGATGACGAAGGCGCTGGGCGTTTGCGGCAATCGCCAAGGTATGCCGTCCGTCACACCCGCGATTCGTCAAAACTGCTCGAGGCGGATTTTAGGCGCCCTCGACCAGAACGATCTCGCCGTCGGCGACCTTCTGACGGATGGCGACGGCGCGCTGGTATTCCGGCGAATGGTAGCAATCATGCGCGGCGGCGAGCGATTCGAACTCTATGATGACATTGCGTGCCCGGCCGGGGCCTTCGGCCTTTTCATGCTCTCCGCCGCGCGCCAGAAACTTCGCGCCGAAGCGCTCGAAGGCAGGCTTGGCGGCGGCGACGTAGTCCTTGTAGCCTTCCGCGTCGCGCACATCGACACGGGCGATCCAGTATCCCTTGGGCATTTTCTTGGTCTCCGAACTTGTTCTTGGAAATCTCAGGCCGAGCGCATCTCGTCGAGGATGGCTTCGGCCGCTTCCCGTTTGTTGGCCGCAGCAATGATAGGCCTGCCGACGACGAGGTGGCTGGCGCCGTTGCGGATCGCCTGGCCCGGCGTCACCACGCGCTTCTGGTCGCCATGATCGCTGCCCGCCGGCCGGATGCCGGGCGTCACCACCGCCATGTCGGGGCCGACGATGCGGCGCACCGCTTCGGCTTCCGCGGCCGAGCAGACGATGCCCCCCATGCCGGCATGCAGCGCCTGTTCCGAGCGCCGCAGCACCAGCGTATGCGGGTCGTACTCATAGCCGACGTCGATCATGTCCTGCTCGTCCATCGAGGTCAGCACGCTGACCGCAAGCAGGCAAAGATCGCTGCCTCTGGCCGCCTCTACGGCGGCCTGCATAGCCTTCGGGTAGGCGTGGATGGTCAGCATGGTCATGCCCATCTTGACGATGTTCTCGACGCCCTTGGCCACCGTGTGGTCGATGTCGAGCAGCTTCATGTCGAGGAAAACCTTGGTGCCGCCGCTGGCCAGTTCCCTGGCGAAATCGAGCCCGCCGGCGAAGGCAAGCTGGTAGCCGATCTTGTAGAAGGAGACGACGCCGTCGAGTTCGCGCACCGCCTGCTCGGCCTCCCTCACGGTCGGGACATCGAGGCCGACTATCAGTCTTTCCTGCATGGATCGTGCCTGTATGGATTGTGCCTGCATCGTCGTTGCGATCACGCCTCGATCCGGGTGGACAGCATGCGCGAGGTTTCGATCAGGGTGCGGCATAGGTGCTCCATCGATTTGTGCAGTCTTTCGTCACGGAAGTTTCCATCCTCGTCGAAGGCGCCGCCGCCGTCGGGCACCGAGCATTCCGGCGTCACCACCTCCATCTGGCAGCGCACCAGCACCGCGCGCAGATGGTTGATGCAGCGGATGCCGGCAAAGTGCCCGCTGGAGGACGAACAGAGGCCGGCGACCTTGCCGGCCAGCGGCCTCACCGGCCGGCCGCCATCCCTGCGCACCCGGCTCACCCAGTCGATCGTGTTCTTGAGCAGCGGCGGAATGGAGCCATTATATTCGGGCGTGGCGATCAGCAGCCCGTCATGGGCGATCACCAGACGGCCAAGTTTCTGGGCGTTTTCAGGAACGCCTTTTTCCTTTTCCAAATCCTCGTCCATGATCGGCAGGGGGTAGTCGGCAAGCGAGATGCGGGTCACCTCGGCGCCCTGCATGGCGAGTTCCTTCTGCGCCACGTCGGCGGTCCTGCCGCTATAGGCGCCGCTGCGAACCGAGCCGGCGAAGACGAGGATTTTCGGGATCACTGCCATTGGCCACCCTTGTTCCCGGACAGGTACAGCCAAGGATCGAGCAAATCAACGCCAACTTCGTCATCCTTGGGCGAAGCAGGAGCGAAGCTCCGTCGTGGAGACCCTGGAATCCATTCCGTGACAGCTATCCAGGAGTGCAGCGGAACAGAATTCTGCGCCGTAGCGGCGCTCGGAAGTCGCGGCATGGATCCTCGGGTCTGCGCTGCGTCGCTGCGCTCCTTGCTCCGCCCGTGGATGACGAAGCGAGGGACGTTCCCGCCATCGCCAAGGTATGCGGTGAGCACTGGCGATCCGCGAACAACCCTGCGCCGAGAAATTAATGCGCTTCGCGGCGGTAGATCCACAGCTGGGTCGGCGGGATGTTGCGGAGGATGAAATCGAAATGCTTGACCGTATAATTGCCACGGCCGGCCGGGATCGGCGACATCGGGCCGTAGGTCAGCTGCACGATCGGCCGTCCGGCCGGGATGCGGTCAAGCAGGCTTTCGATATAGGCAATGCGCTGGGCGACCGGGAAGTTGAGCAGCGGCACGCCGGAAACGACGGAATCGAAGATCATCCCGCTCTTGTCGCCAAGCGTGGCGTTGAGGTTGAAGGCGTCGCCCTCGATGACGTTGACGCCGGGATAGAGTCGCCGCAGGTGACGGACGAAATCCGTGGAATACTCGACCGCGTAGAGGTTCTCGGGCCGCACGCCCTGGGCGAGGATGGCGCGGGTGATGACGCCGGTACCGGGACCGACCTCGAGCACCGGCAGGCCGGATTTAGGATTGACGATCGACGCCATCTTGCGCGCGGTGACCGAACTGGTCGGCACGATCGAACCAACCGCCTTCGGCTTGTCGATCCAGCCCTTGAAGAATTTGAGTTCGTCGTCGAACTTTTCGACAAGCGCCTTCCGCAGTCCAGGGCCACGTGTCATGCAAGCTCTCCTCAGCGCTCCCCGCAAGTTACTTAGCACCTGAGCGGTGCTAGGCAAGGCGCGGCCGGACGCATGTCGTGGATAAGATAATTTTCGTCGCGTCTCAAGGGGTGACGAGATTCAAGGATTTACGCGTTGCAAATCGGCTTGGGCGGGCCAAAGTGCATCAACGTTCGCCGAACGACTCGAAGAAATCCTTCATGCGGGCGAAAAAGCCGCTCGATTGTGGCGAATTGTCCTGCGAGGAGAGCTGTTCGAACTCCTCCAGCAGTTCGCGCTGGCGGCGGGTGAGGTTCTGCGGCGTCTCGACCGCGGTCTGGATGTAGAGGTCGCCGATATTGGGCTGGCGCAGCACAGGCATGCCCTTGCCTTTGAGGCGGAACTGGCGCCCGTTCTGCGTGCCTTCGGTCACCTTGACCTTGGTCTGCGTCCCGTCCAGCGTCGTCACCTCGAAGGAGCCGCCAAGGGCGGCTGTGGTCATCGAGATCGGCACCTTGCAATACAGGTCGGCGCCGTCGCGTTGGAAGAACTCGTGCGGTTTGACCGCCAGGAAAATATAGAGATCGCCCGATGGCCCGCCGCGCAGGCCGGCTTCGCCCTCATTGGCAAGACGGATGCGGGTGCCGTCCTCGATGCCGGCCGGGATGTTGACCGACAGCGAACGCTCCTCGGTGACGCGGCCCTGGCCGGCGCATTTCGGGCACGGATCCTTGATCGTCTGGCCGCGCCCCTGGCATTGCGGGCAGGTCCGCTCGATCGAAAAGAACCCTTGCGTGGCGCGCACCTTGCCGTGGCCGTTGCACATCGAGCAGGTAACAGGCTGGGTGCCGGGCTTGGCGCCGCTGCCCGAACATTCAGAGCAGGAGATCGACGCCGGCACCCGGATCTGCGCGGTCTTGCCGGCAAAAGCCTCTTCCAGGGTGATTTCCATGTTATAACGCAGGTCGGCGCCGCGCTCGCGGCCGCCCGACGAGCGGCGCTGGCGCCCGCCCATCATGTCGCCGAAAATGTCCTCGAAGATATCGGCGAAACCGCCGGCGCCGAAACCTTGCGCGC
Organism: Mesorhizobium sp. M0870; assembly: GCF_040319775.1. NCBI lineage: Bacteria > Pseudomonadati > Pseudomonadota > Alphaproteobacteria > Hyphomicrobiales > Phyllobacteriaceae > Mesorhizobium > Mesorhizobium sp. M0870. Next base: position 164,258 of record NZ_JAMYOI010000009.1, on the reverse strand, counting down.
CGCCATTCATTCCGCCCTGTTCGAAGGCGGCGTGGCCGAAGCGGTCATAGGCCGCGCGCTTCTGCGGGTCCTTCAGCGTCTCGTAGGCTTCGTTGATTTCCTTGAACTTGTGCTCGCAGGAATGATCGCCGGGGTTGCGGTCGGGATGGAACTGCATGGCGAGCTTGCGGAAAGCGCTCTTGAGCTCCTTCTCGTCGGCGCCTTTTTGGACGCCCAGCGTCTCGTAGAAATCAGCTTTCATTTTTTCCCGCTGTCCGGATGCTCAACGTCTTGAAGCATTGTTGCGTCTCTTGCCGGCACTGACGCTTCGATTTAGGTGCGATGGAAGGGGGATGCCAGTGTCGACGCGGCTTTGCCTGCATTTTTTCAGCAAGGCCCGCTGTTTTTCTGCAAGGGGTTGCAAAAAAGCCCGGCCTTCGCCGGGCTTTTCGCTTTATCTTGCCGTCAAACGGTTCAGGCCGACTTCTTCTTGTCGTCGTCCTCGTCGATTTCCTCGAAATCGGCGTCGACAACGTCACTGTCCTTGGCGGCGTCCGCCTTGGCGTCGGCTTCCGCCGCTTCCTTCTGCGAAGCCTCGTACATGGCCTGGCCAAGCTTCATCGAAGCCTCGGCAAGCGCCTGGCTCTTGGCTTCGATGTCGGCCGGGTCGTCGCCTTCGGTCGCGGTCTTAAGCGCCGCGATCGCGTCGGAAATCGCCGTGCGCTCGCCTTCCGAAACCTTGTCGCCATATTCCTTCAGCGACTTCTCCGAGGAATGCAGCAGCGCTTCGGCCTGGTTGCGGGCCTCGACCAGCGCACGCCGCTTCTTGTCGGTCTCGGCATTGGCCTCGGCGTCCTTGACCATCTTCTCGATGTCGGCGTCCGAAAGACCGCCCGATGCCTGGATGCGGATCTGGTGCTCCTTGCCGGTGCCCTTGTCCTTGGCCGAAACGTTGACGATGCCGTTGGCGTCGATATCGAAGGTGACCTCGATCTGCGGCACGCCGCGCGGCGCCGGCGGAATGCCGACCAGGTCGAACTGGCCGAGCGCCTTGTTGTCGGCGGCCATTTCACGCTCACCCTGGAAGACCCGGATGGTCACGGCCGATTGACTATCCTCGGCCGTCGAGAACACCTGGCTCTTCTTGGTCGGGATCGTCGTGTTGCGCTCGATCAGGCGGGTGAACACGCCACCCAGCGTCTCGATGCCGAGCGACAGCGGCGTCACGTCGAGCAACAGCACGTCCTTGACGTCGCCCTGCAGCACGCCGGCCTGGATGGCGGCGCCGAGAGCGACGACCTCATCCGGATTGACGCCCTTGTGCGGCTCCTTGCCGAAGAACTGCTTCACGATCTCCTGGATCTTGGGCATGCGGGTCATGCCGCCGACCAGGACGACTTCGTCGATCTCGCCGGCCTTCAGGCCGGCATCCTTGAGCGCCGCCTTGCAAGGGGCAATCGTGCGCTGGACCAGGTCGTCGACCAGCTGCTCGAACTTGGCGCGCGTCAGCTTCAGCGTCAGGTGCTTCGGCCCCGTCGCGTCGGCGGTGATGAAAGGCAGGTTGATTTCGGTCTGGGTCGTCGACGACAGCTCGATCTTGGCCTTTTCAGCCGCCTCCTTGAGGCGCTGCAGGGCGAGCTTGTCGTTCTTCAGGTCGATGCCCTGTTCCTTCTTGAACTCGGCCGCCAGGTATTCGACCAGGCGCATGTCGAAATCCTCGCCGCCGAGGAAGGTGTCGCCATTGGTCGACTTCACCTCGAACACGCCGTCGCCGATTTCGAGCACCGAAATGTCGAACGTGCCGCCGCCAAGGTCATAGACGGCAATGGTCTTGCCTTCCTTCTTGTCGAGGCCATAGGCAAGCGCTGCCGCGGTCGGCTCGTTGATGATGCGCAGCACTTCGAGGCCGGCGATCTTGCCGGCATCCTTGGTTGCCTGGCGCTGGGCGTCGTTGAAGTAGGCCGGAACGGTGATGACCGCCTTCTCGACCTTCTCGCCGAGATAGGCTTCCGCCGTTTCCTTCATCTTCTGCAGGATCATGGCCGAAATCTGCGAGGGCGACTGCTTCCTGCCGCCGGCCTCGACCCAGGCATCGCCATTGTCGCCCTTGACGATCTTGTAGGGGACAAGCTTCTTGTCCTTCTCCGTCACCGGATCGTCATAGCGGCGGCCGATCAGGCGCTTGACCGCGAAGATGGTGTTTTCAGGATTGGTGACCGCCTGGCGCTTGGCCGGCTGGCCGACAAGACGTTCGTCGTCGCCCGAGATGGCGACGATGGAAGGCGTCGTGCGCGCGCCTTCCGCATTCTCGATTACCTTCGGCTCCTTGCCATCCATGATGGCGATGCAGGAGTTGGTGGTGCCGAGATCGATACCGATTACTTTTGCCATTTTTCTAGTCTCTCCGCTAAGCAGGCTCTCAGGACCCGTACAGGCGTTCCGACGAAAGCCCCTGTTCACAAGAAATCCCGTTCCGGCAACCGGCATTCCGGCGCCGAACGGCTTGGCGCGTATATAAGAACAGGCGGCATCGCGCGCAAGCATTCTGCGCAAGGCTTCCATGAACCTTTCCACCTCCGCCCGCGACTGATCTCCAGGTGCCGCATGGTGCGGCCCGGAAAGGAAGCCCCCATGACCAATAACCCAGAGGCTCTGCGGTCTCCGGGAACAACAGGAGCTCGGCGCGACCACTGCCTTCGGGACGAGGTCGATGCGCTGGGCTTCCCGCTGGTTCCGTTGACCCTGCGTAAGAGCAGGCGTATCGTGATTTTGAGGAAAGCAGACAATTCGATCAGGGAAGAACGAGCCGGACCGCCGCGCCTTGCCCTGATTTGCGCGGCCAGACCCGACGTTCTCCCGTCGACTACGGGGGGTAGTGTCATGTCTCGCATCCGCGGCTCGTTCGTGTCGTCTCTTGATGGCGGCTTGCGCCGCGCTGTGCATCCAGGCGGGTTGCTGGCGCTGGCACTCGGCCTGTGGCTGGGCGCCGCCCAGGCGCAGGAAACCCGGATCATCTATCCCGGTTCGATGGCGGTGACTGGATTCTCCGGCACCGTCATTCCCAATTTCGACCCCCCTGATTCCGAAAAAGGGGGCCTGCCGCCCGGCGTCGATCCGGTCGACGAAACCTTCATCGACACCACGCGAGCCACCTTGCGCGTGTTCGACGTCTCGCATCTGGGCGGCCCAGCCTCCGGGCAACTGGTCAACACGCCGCCGCCCCTCGAGGTGACGGCGGAGCAGATCGGCCAGGTGTTCGGCGTCACCTATGATGACGGCGTGCGCGACGGCGTTCCATCGGGCATTCCCAATCTCTATGCCGGCGCCGCCTCGCTGCACGGCATCCGCATCGTCACCCCGGACGCCGATGATGACGGCCGCCCCGAGCGGCAGCGCCGCGGCGCGGCCGGCGCCACCTTCATGGACGGCCAGTTCGGCACCGAAAACGGTGGCGGGCCGGGCACCATCTGGAAAATCGACGGCATCACCGGCCAGGTCTCCAAGTTCGCCGACATCGACACCAACAGCGGTCCCGGTATCGGCAATCTCACCTTCGACGCCGCTCATCGCCAGTTCTTCGCCTCCGACCTCGATACCGGCCTGGTCCATCGCATCGATGCCACCGGTACGCTGATCGACAGCTTCGACCACGGCGTTGCCGGGCGCCCGGCGCATGGGCTAGCTCCGATCGCCGACGATGGTTCGGTGATGGACATACAGGGTGCGGCTTTCGACAGCGAAGACCCCGACAGCTGGGGCTACACGCAGGACGAGCGCCGCATCTGGGCCGTCTCCTATCATGGCGGCCGGCTTTATTATTCGGTCGGTGAAAAGTCTGAAATCTGGTCGGTGGGCATTGCCCGCAACGGCACCTTTGCCGGCGACCCGCGTTGGGAACTGACGGTCAAGGCCGACAAGGACTACGCCGTCACCGACATCGCTTTCGACAACACCGGCTTCATGTACCTGGCCCAGCGCGGCCCGGTCGAGAACCGCTACGATTACAGCCAGTTCGCCGATTCCGGCAAGGGCGAGGTCATCCGCTACTTCCGAGAGAACCCGGACGATCCGGAGACGGAATCGGTCTGGGTCGAAGTGCCGCAGGAATATGCGGTCGGTTTCCCTCAGGGCAACAGGCAGTCGGCCGGCGGTCTCGACCTGCAGTATGGTTATGATTCCGACGGCACTCTCGACACATCGGTCTGCACGCAGACGCTGGTCAACACCGGCGACAAATTGCGCGACAATCCGGCTCTCGCCGAACAGCTCGCCGCCGGCGGGCCGCTCGCCGTGCACGGCGTGCAGATCACGCCGAAAGAGCTGGTCAAGCCGGCCAATGTGCCGCCCTTCGGCTCCTGGTTCGTCGACTTCGACGGCTATTTCGAAGACCCGGAGGTCGAGGGTCATGTCGGCGACGTTGCCGTCTGGCATCCTTGTGAAGGCCGCGCCGGCTATTATGAAGAAATCCCGGGCGGCTACCTGCCCCCCTTCTACCCGCCGGACTTCCCACCGCCCGGCAATCTGCCTCCGTGCATCGATGTCGAGGATATCAGGTATTACTGTACGCCTCGCGGCCTCCAGGCCGATCTCTATCTCCATGACCGTGCCGGCTTCGGCGGCGATTCGATAAAGGCCCAACCTTCGAATGAGACAAAGTCCAGGACGCCAGGCGTCGGGGTGACGTCATTCCAGTCGCATGCGCCCGGCCAGCCTTACACGATCGACATTACCGGCCACTATCCGGGCGACAGAGTGGATGTTGGACTTTGCTTCTACAGGAAGTCCGACAAGGACAAGGGTGGCTACTACCCTTGCTGCAAGATGATCTTGCCGCTCCGAACCCCAGCCGTCAGCTGCGAACGTTGAGGAGGGGAAGATGAAAAATCTCGCACTCTCCCCATTCGCAACCAACACTCAAGAAACCGTCGTGGAGACGATCATGAAACCCCTGTCATACGCCAGGCGCGGCGCGCGCTGGCTGATGGCGGCCGGTATCGCGGTCGCCATGCTAACCCCGGTGCAAGGCTTTGCGGAAGGCGCTGCCCCGATCACCCCGGAGCTGAAGCTCGATCTCGACAGTTCGCGCGTCATCACTCCGAGGCCCGACCGGGTCGTACCCTTCTTCACCAAGAAAGGCACTCAACGAGGCTGCGACTACGTCGTCTATTCGCTGAGCTTCGGCCTGCGCGGCGATCCGCAGGGCCTTGCCGACCCAAGCCTTGAGGCCAGGCTGAAGAAGGTCCGGGTCGACTTCAAGGACCAGCTTCCGCACGGCCTTGAGATCGTCAACGTCAATGTGTCCGGCGACGGCACGGATTCATCCGGCGGACCACTGCCGGGCGCGACGATCAGCACCTCGGCGGGTCCCAACGATACCGCTGTTGTTTCAGACTTCCGCATCTCCACTTCCGATCTCGACGGCGCCGGCGCTCCCAACGAGCGCGTCATCAACTTCAAGATCACGGCCAAGATCGATCATGCGGCATTTCCCGCGCCGACGATCGTCGACAACCACGGGATGATCAAGGTGACCGCCAGACCGGGCACCGGGACCATCATCCCGTCGCAGGATCCGAGCAAGCCCGACGACGGCGACTTCAAGACCGGCGTGAAGACCTCGATCAAGATCGACGTCACCAAGTGCAACCCGCCGCCGCCACCTCCCGGCAAGGAATGCTTCAAGGTGGAGCGCGGCACCGTCGACTGCGTGCCCGGCGGCGGTGCCTTCATCTACCACATGCCGGTCGGCCCGGAGATGGGCGGCAAATGGGTGCAGGTTTCGACGACCACATCAGGCGTCACCGTCATCCCCGACACCCAACTGGTGCCGGCGGGCGGCGGTGTGCTCAACTGGAAGATCGTCGGCGCATCGCCCGGCGACGTCATCCACCTCATCGTCACCGGCATCGAAACCTATGCCGGTCCGAAGGAAGGCTGGGGCCTGTGCTGCACGCAGACCATCGACATCGTCATCCCGCGTGACCAGAGGTGCCCGCCCAAGGACAAGGAGCCGGACCTCAAGGTTGAGAAACGCGCCGACGTGACGCGTTGCACGATGGGCGGCGGCTGCGACTTCACCATCAGGGTCACCAATGTCGGCACCGGTGCCTACCACGGCAAGATCGTGCTCGACGAGGTGACGCTGCCGGCCGGCTCGACACTCGATTCAGGGCCCAATCCGCCCTGGGTCTGCGTACCCGGCACCACCCCTATGATTTGCACCCATCCGGTGACCACGCTCAATCCGGGGGCCTCCGTCGACCTCAAGCTCGGCTTCAAGCCGGCCGGAGGCTGGCAAGGCAGCGTCTTGCGCAACTGCGCCACCTATAATTACGGGGCCAGCGACAAGCCACTGTTCGGCAGCCAGTCGAACGACCGCGGCTGTGCCTCGATCCCGGTCTGCCGGCGTGGCGATCGCGACCGCGACTGCCGGCCGCCGGTCGAAAAGAAGGTCGACCTGATCCTGAAGAAGCGTGCCCGTATCCCGGTCTGCACGGCCGACGGCATCTGCTACTTCGTGATCGACATCATCAACAACGGCAGCGCCACCTACAATGGACCGCTGACGGTCATCGACAATTATCCCGGCGGCGCGCCAGCCTCCTCGACCTTCGGCCCGAGCCCGCCATGGACCTGCGCACCAACCGGCCCCGGGCTGTTCCGCTGCGACAATGCGGGCATCTCGCTGCCTCCGGGCGGCTCGACGCCGATCGTCGTCAAGGCGGTCATGCCGGCCGGCTACCAGTCGGACACTGTCGAGAATTGCGCGACGGTGAAGCCCATCCCCGGTGAAAACGATCTCACCAACAACAAGGCCTGCGCAAAGGAACGCTTCCGTCATCCCAATGGCGGCAAGCCGACCTTGCGCATCGCCAAGGTGTGCAACGGCTCGCTCGCCGGCGCTGCGGTCATCTCTTGCCGCATCACCGTCATCAGCCTTGGCACCGCTGCCCCCACCGGCCCGGTGCGGGTCAACGATGCCGCCACGCTGGTTGCCGGCGGCGCGCCTGTCCAGATCCAGACCGTCACCCCTGACGGTGCGGAATGGGCGTGTGGACCGGTTCCGGCCAACGCGCTGTCGTGCCAGATTCCCGGTGCCGTCATGGTACCTGGAACCAGCCGCCACTTCGACGTGACGGTCTCGGCCAATGGCGCGTTCGAAAACTGCGCGCGCGGCTCCTATGGGCCGGCACCGGGCGACGACGTCGTCTATCCCTTTGGCCAGGCCTGCGCCAAGGGCGGCGGTTCTTCGACCATCCGTGTCGAAAAGACCGGCGACCGTGAATGCAGGCTCGGCCAACCCTGTTCGTTCGAGATCACTATCACCAATGACGGAACGACCCCCTTCTCCGGGCCGGTCCGCATTGGCGATGCGATCGGCGTGGAGGGTCTCGGCAGGCTGGAAGGCGTTGAGATCACGTCGATCGATCCGCCCTTTGGCTGTTCGCCGGAACCGGCAACCTTGCCTGCGTCCTGCATTGCCAACCTGACGCTCGGCGCCGGCGAAAGCCAGGTGCACCATGTCACCGTGGTCATTCCCGACGACGGTCGCCTGGCCAATCTGCAGGGCAATGTCAGCGGCCAGAACTGCGTCGGCGTGCTCTCTCCCGAGACACGGGTGCAAGGCGGTGGCGAGGTGCTCGGCGGCGATCAGACCAATGTGCAGGGCGATCGTGGCAAGGCCTATGCCTGCCATCCCTTCACCATTAGCCAGGAGACGAAGAAGGAATGCTCGCAAGGCTTCGTCATGAACGATGCCGGCCGCTGCGTTTGCCCGGAAGGCACTACCTACCGCAACGGCCAGTGCTCGCCGGGCGGTGGTATCGTGCCGAAGCCGGAACAGCCGAAGCGCTGTGTGCTGCTCGAAGGCCAGATCCGCACCGAGGACGGACGTTGCGTCTGCCCACGCGGAACCGGGCTCGAGAACGGCAGATGTGTCAGGACCGACAAGCCCGAGCAGTGCACCATCCGTGGCCAGGTCCACAATGCGGATGGCGATTGTGTCTGCCCCAGGGGAACCGAGATCAGGGGCAATGCCTGCCGCCCGATCCAGCCAAAGCCTGAGCAGTGCACGATCCGTGGTCAGGTTCACGACGCCGATGGAGACTGCGTCTGCCCGAGAGGGACCGAGGTGCGCAATGGTGCCTGCCGCCCGATCCAGCCGAAGCCTGAGCAGTGCATCATCCGTGGTCAGATCCACGACGCGGATGGCGATTGTGCCTGCCCAAGGGGTACCGAGGTCAGAAACGGCGCCTGCCGTCCGATCCGGCCAAAGCCTGAGCAGTGCACCATCCGTGGTCAGGTCCACGACGCCAACGGCATTTGTGTCTGCCCGAGGGGTACCGAGGTGCGGGGCAATGCCTGCCGGCGCAAGCAGCCGACGCAGGAGCAATGCGACATACGCGGCCAGGTCCACAACAAGCGCGGCGAGTGTGTCTGCCCGCGTGGGACGCAGGTGATCAACGGCGCATGCCGCAAGCCCAGACAGGAGGTGGAATGCGCACCGGGCTCGCAGATGATCAATGGCCAATGCCAGCCGATCATCAGGCGGCGCTGCCCGGAAGGCACGATCGGGCGCTATCCGAACTGCCGGCCCGTCCGCGGACAACCGTCGCTGGAGCTCAACCCCGGCCTGCTGCTGCAGCAGGTATTGCCACGGCGCAGGCCGCAGGTCGAACAGCAACAGGATCCGGTTCCAGACAGAATCCTGAAACTCCAGCAGCAATAACCACTGCTCGACACGAGACCAGAAACCCGCCGGAGCAATTCGGCGGGTTTTTCTTCGTAGCTGTGGGGGCAAGCGGGAATTGGCCGCACGTGATCGGGGATGCTGGCACGTCAGCCTGCGCGGTGCCCGCGCCTGCACCCTCGACAAGTCGGCTGTGGCACATTAGGCAGTCGATAGGGTGGCCGAACGAGAAGGACACTCGGAAAGGCCGCACCCATGAGCAGAAAGACCCTGATTGCACCATCGGTGCTGGCGTCGGATTTTTCCAAACTCGGCGATGAGGTCGAAGCGGTGGCGGCGGCCGGCGCCGACTGGATCCATCTTGATGTTATGGACGGGCATTTCGTGCCCAACATCACCTTTGGCCCGCCGGTGATCAAGGCGATCCGCAACCGCACCAAGGCCTTCTTCGACTGCCATCTGATGATTGCCCCGGCCGACCCCTATCTGGCCGCTTTTGCCGAGGCCGGCTGCGACGGTTTGACCGTCCATGCCGAGGCCGGCCCGCATCTCGACCGCTCGCTGCAGACCATCAGGAACCTTGGCAAGAAGGCCGGTGTGTCGCTCAATCCGGCGACGCCGGAAAGCGTGGTCGAATACGTGCTCGACCGGCTCGACCTGATCCTGATCATGACCGTCAATCCGGGCTTCGGCGGCCAGGCCTTCATCCCGGCGGTCGTCGACAAGGTGAAGCGGGTCAAGGCCCTGATCGGCGGCCGGCCGATCCGCATCGAGATCGACGGCGGTGTTTCAGCCGAGACCGCGCCGCTGGTCACCGCTGCCGGCGCCGACGTGCTGGTGGCGGGCGCCGCCATCTTCAAAGGCGGCAGCGTCGAGGCTTATCGTCAGAACATCCAGGCGATCAGGACGGCAGCCGACAACGCAGCCGGCTGACCGGCGGTGTTCCCGCGGTCGGCCCGACATGCCGGCTAAGGTTCTGGTCCCGGGCGGGGCTTGTGAAGATCTGATGCGCAACGGCATCGGGCTGAGCGGTTGCCTGATTCGGTCTCAAGGTCCGCCGGCCTATGCCCAAAGCAGACAGTTGATCTCGCGCGCATACAAAAGAACAGAAAGACAGATTCTCCTGCGTGCATACAAAACATGTTAAGTTTCCACAGGTTGTGAAAATGCGCGGAATTACAGCATTGAGCTCCGGAATGCCGCATATTCCTTCGTGCTAAAGTACAATAGCGTGATCTTCTGCTTGAGCAGGCGAATGCTCGCGCTGTATGGTACAAGTACGAGACGGCGAATGCTTTCAGACTCGAATCGCCCAGGCCAAGTCTTGGGGACAAGGAGTCGCTATGACATACGGAGCTGCCAATCTGAACGACGACGCTGCGGGACCGAAGAGCACGCTTGCGAGTACGGTCTATCAGCAATTGCGGGACGATCTTCTCGGCGGTGTCCTTGAAACCGAGAGCAAACTGCGGGTCGAATGGGTTGTCTCCAAATATGGGGCCGGCGCCTCACCTGTCCGCGAGGCTCTCAATCGCCTCGCCTCGGAAGGACTTCTCGGCCGGCACGACCAGCGCGGCTTCTTCATCATGCCGGTCAGTGCGCCGGAACTCGAAGAGCTGACGCGCACCCGCTGCTGGCTCGAGGAGCGGGCGCTTCGCGAATCCATCGTCCACCGCACCGCCGAATGGGAAGAACAACTCGTGCTGGCGCTGCATCGCCTGGGCCGTGCGTCACGTTTTTCGCCGCAGAACCTCGTCTCGCTCAATCCCGATTGGGAGAGGCTGCATCGCATCTTTCACAGGGTGCTGATTTCGGCCTGCCGGTCGCAATGGCTGGTGGGGTTTTGCGACCAGCTCTCCGATCACGCCTATCGCTACCGGCAAATGGCCAATGATGGCGAAGGCGTCCAGCGCGACGATTTCGGCGAGCATCGCCTGATCGCCGAATGTGCCCTGGACGGCAATGCCGACGGCGCCGTCGAGGCACTGCTCAACCACTACCGGTTGACTGCCGCCATGTGCATGAAGCGCTTCGAGCAGGACGACGAAACGAAGGAACTCGCCGGCAAACGCGCTCGGCGATAGCAGTCGTTTCCTGGCGGGTCTCTTGCGCTCGTTTCTTGCGCTCAGCCTGCGTGGAGAGCGGCCGGCGTGAACCGCTGTCGGCGGGCTTGACGGCGCGGCCAAGAACCGCGAACTCTCGCCGCCGGGGCATGCCGCGACAGGCGCATGCTCAGCGCCGTAGCACCCCAGGAAGTCTTCATGAGCAATCATCTGTTCGATGCGTTCCGGTCCCGGATGCCGGCGCCAGCGCGCTTGCTGATGGAGACCGATGATGGCCGCTTGCTCACCTATGGCGATATGCTGGCCCGCTCTGCGCAGCTTGCGCATGCGCTCTTGCAACTGGATGTCGAACCCGGTGACCGCATTGCCGTGCAGGTCGAGAAGAGCCCGGAAGCGGTCATGCTCTATCTCGCCTGCTTGCGAGCCGGCGCCGTCTTCCTGCCGCTCAACACCGCCTATACGCTGGCCGAGCTGGAGTATTTCTTCGGCGACGCGGAACCACGCCTGGTCGTCTGCGATCCGGCAAGAGCGGCCGATATCGGCGCGCTGGCGGAAAAGACGGGCGCCGTCACCGTCACGCTCGGCCGCGACGGCCGGGGATCGCTGACCGACCAGGCCTCGCGGCTGCCGACGGATTTTCATGACGTGGCGCGCGGGTCGGATGACCTCGCGGCAATCCTCTACACGTCGGGAACCACCGGCCGTTCGAAAGGCGCCATGCTCAGCCACGAGAACCTTGCTTCGAACGCGCGCGTGCTGGTCGAGCACTGGCGTTTCACTGGAGACGACGTGCTGATCCACGCATTGCCGATCTTCCACACGCACGGCCTGTTCGTCGCCACCAATGTCGTCCTGATGGCCGGCGCCTCGATGCTGTTCGAGCAGAAGTTCGATCCGGCCCGCATCGTCTCGCTGATGCCGCGTGCCACGGCCCTGATGGGCGTGCCGACCTTCTACGTGCGCCTGCTGCAGCAGGATGGGCTGGCCCATGAGGCGGCAAAAAACATCCGTGTGTTCATTTCCGGCTCGGCGCCGCTTTTGGCCGAGACGCACAAGGCCTGGCGCGAGCGCACCGGCCACGCGATCCTCGAACGCTACGGCATGACCGAGACCAACATGAACACCTCGAACCCCTATGAGGGCGAGCGGCGCGCCGGTACGGTCGGGTTCCCCTTGCCCGGCGTCACGCTTCGCATCGCCGATCCCGACAGCGGCGCAGCACTTGCGCAGGGTGAGGTCGGCATGATCGAGGTCAAAGGCCCCAACGTCTTCGGCGGCTATTGGCGTATGCCGGAGAAGACCAAGGCGGAATTCCGCGCCGACGGTTTTTTCATCACCGGCGATCTCGGTATGGTCGACGCCGACGGCTACGTCCACATTGTCGGCCGCGGCAAGGACCTGATCATATCGGGCGGCTACAATATCTATCCGAAGGAACTCGAAAGCGAGATCGACGCGCTCGACGGGGTTAGCGAAAGCGCCGTCATCGGCGTTGCCCATCCGGATTTCGGCGAAGGCGTCACCGCCGTCGTCGTGCGTGCGCCGTCATCGCCGATCACCGATGCCGAAATTCTCGGCGCCATCGCCGGGCGGGTGGCGAAATACAAGCACCCGAAGCGGGTGATCTTCGTCGATGAACTGCCGCGCAACACCATGGGCAAGGTACAGAAGAACCTGCTGCGCGACACCTACAAGGACATATACGCATCATAGTTGCGCTGGGGCAGGGGCGCCTTACTCCTTGCGCGGCCTTTCGGCCCGGCTGCCGGAACCCCACAAGGCGCGCTTCAGCAGGTTGCGCTTGCGTGGGGCGAGATTGATGTCGCTGACAAGCTTGGCGCCGCCCTCGCGCCGTTCGAGGGTGATCTTGCGGCTGTGGAAGGCTTCCAGCTCGGCCCGGTGCGCCACGCTGATGATGGTGACATCAGGCAATTCGCGGATCACCGTCGCCATCATGGTGTCCTGGCTCTTCTCGTCGAGCGCCGAGGTTGCTTCATCCAGCACGACGATATCGGGGCGGTGCAGCAGCAGGCGCGCGAAGGCGAGGCGCTGCTTTTCGCCGCCCGACAGCGTCTGGTCCCATGGCGCTTCTTCCTTGATCCTTTCGGCAAGATAGGCAAGGCCGACCTTGTCGAGGGCGGCCTTGATCTGTTTGATCGTCCACTTGTCCGCCGCCGCGGGATAGGCGACCGCGCGGCGAAGCGTGCCCGAGGGGATGTAGGGGCGTTGCGGCAGCATGAACAGTCGCCTGTCGGCGTGGAAATTGACGCTGCCGCCGCCCCATGGCCACAGGCCAGCAACGGCCCGCACCAGCGTCGACTTGCCCGAGCCGGATTCGCCAGCCACCAGCACGCGCTCACCCGGTTCGATCGCAACCTCGGTTTCCTTGACCACGGAGGTGCCGTCGTCGAGCGTGACGGAGAGATCGTCGAGGCTGAGCATCGCACCGTCTTCGGTTTTGCCGTGCTGGATGCGTCCGAGCGCGTCGCTCTGCTCCGCACGCTCGAGCCCGTCGAGCGACATCATCAGCGAGGCGATGCGCCGCGCCGAGGCGTTCCAGTCGGCAAGACGCGGGTAGTTGTCGACCAGCCATCCGAACGCGCCTTGCACGATGCCAAAGGCAGACGCTGCCTGCATCACCTCGCCAAGCGTCATCGAGCCTTCGAGGAATTTTGGCGCGCACAGCAGGATCGGCACGACCGGCGCAAACAGGCTCGATCCCTGCGACACCGCCGCCGTGCGCATGTGCTGGCCCGTCAGCAGCGCCCATTGCCTGAGCACATGGCCGAAATTCCTGTCGATGCCGCTGCGCTCCTCCTCCTCGCCGCCCAGCAAGGCGATGCTCTCGCCGTTTTCGCGCACGCGCGTCAGCGTGTAGCGCAATTCGGCTTCCGCCTGGTTCTTCTGCTCGGAGAGCCGGACGAAATGGCGGCCGATGACCACCATCGAGGTCGAGGTGATGGCGGCATAGATCATCGCGGTGATGACTAGGAAGCCGGGAATGGTAATGCTCTCGCTGCCGATCGGCAGGGTGAGCGCGCCGCCGATGGTCCACAGCACGACGATGAAGGTCGAGGCCGACAGGAACGCGTTGAGGACGCCGGCGATGAAATCGACCGGCGACTCGGTGGCGATGCGCAAATCCTCGGTCATGCGGGCCTCGGGGTTCTGGTGGTCGCCGCCGACGAGGTTCAATTGGTAGTAGCGACCGCTTGCCAGCCAGCGCGCAATGACCGCGGTGGTCAGCCAGGAACGCCAGCGGCGCTGGATCGTCATGCGCAGGTAAACCTGCGCGACGACAAGGCTGCCGCTGCAGATCACCAGCGGTACGAATAGCGCGCTGAGGAAGTAGACGCTGCGGGCGTTGCGCTGCTCGAGCGCATCGAACATCGAGCGGTTCCAGACATTGATGCCATACTGGAAGCCGATATTGATGCAGATTAGAAGCAACACCCCGATCGTGAACGGCCAGGCGAGCCGGTCGCCGCGCCGGCTCCAGTAACCGCGCGCGCTGATCCAGAAACGCCGCAGCAGATATTTCTTGCGCGCCTGCTCGGCCTCTTCGAGCGTCAGTTGCGGATCGGGCTCGACAGCCTCCGGTGGCGGTCCCGGCTGGCCGTCGACCTCGGGGGCAGCTTCGGCGGCCGACGGCTTTTTTTCGCGCAACTCCTCGTGGCGTGGCCTCTGGTCACGCGGCGCTTGCTGTCGCGGCTTCAAGGCATCGCGCGGTTTGATGCCGTCGGCCTGTTTCAATTTGGGTTTCGCCTCGGACATACGCTCCGACAACGACCTCAAAATCAAAAGGTTTCATGACGTCAGCCGACTTGAACCTGAAATCAACGCAGTGGCGGAACCGGCCGCAAAAACCTTTTCGCCGCCGATCCAGACGCCCTTCGTGTCGAGATCGTCCGACAGCGCGACCATGTCCGCGGCCGTGCCGTTGGCGAAGCGGCCGAGCCGGTGCGACTGGCCGATCGCCTGCGCCGGATAGAGCGAGGCCATGCGCAAGGCCTCGGAAAGCTCGACCCCGACTACGCGGTGGATGAAACGCACGGCAGAGATCATGTCGAGATTGGCGCCCGCCAGTGTACCGTCGGCAAGCCGCAGGCTGCCGTCCCTGCGGTAGATGGTGCGGCCGTTCAGCGTGAACGAGGTCATGTCGGTGCCGATCGTCGCCATGGCGTCGCTGACAAGCACGATCTTGCCGGGACTTTGCTTGGCGCGCAGCGCGATCTTGATGGTGGCGGGATCGACATGGATGCCGTCGGCGATGAGACCGGCCGACAACGCGCCGATGTCGATGGCCGCGCCCACCAGCCCGGGCTCGCGATTGCCGATCTGGCTCATCGCGTTGAACAGATGGGTGACCATCGAGGCGCCGGCCTCGGCAAAGGTACTGGCGGTGGCGTAGCCGGTGTCGGAATGGCCAAGGCTGACGACGATGCCGGCCTTGGCGAGTGCCGAGACACGCGCCGGTTCGACGGATTCCGGCGCTATGGTGGTGAGCAGCACCGGCAGCTTTTGCCGCGCCGCGATCAGCATCGCCTGGTCGGCGTCCGTCATCGGCCGGATCAGCGCCGGATCATGCGCGCCCTTGCGCGCGATCGACAGATGCGGGCCTTCGAGATGCAGGCCGAGGAAGCCCGGCACCTTCCGCAGCGCCGCTGCTTCGCCGGCGGCGACGGCGGCGGCGGTGACGCCGGGCGTGTCGGTGATCAGCGTCACAAGCAGCGCCGTCGTGCCGAAGGGCGCATGCGCCTTGCAGATGGTTTCGATCGAGGTGACATCGGGATGGTCGTTGAGCATGACGCCGCCACCGCCATTGACCTGCAGGTCGACGAAGCCCGGCGCCAGCACGCCACCGCCAGTCTCGACGACGCGGATATCCGAGGGGATGGCGCTGGTGGGCAAAATAGCCTCGACGAGGCCGTCGCGCACGACGAGCGCGTGGCCTTCATGCCAGTCGTCCCCGTCGTAAATCCGGGCACCAGTCAGGGCAAAGCGATCGTTCATACTGTCTCCGTCACCTTGCGAAGATTGCGCGGCGTATCCGGATCAAGACCGCGGTGGCGGGCAAAGGCCTCGACGAACATGTAGAAGGACACAATCAGCGTCAGCGGATCGGTCAGCGGGTGCCCGGTGGCGACATGCGGCAGGCGCACGGCGCGTTTGCCAAGTGCGGAGGTGACGAACACCGGCGCGCCCTTGGCCGCCAGGCTGTCGGCGGCCTCGGCGATGGACGGTTCGGACGCATCGCGCGCGGCCAGCGCCAACACCGGAAAATCGGGGCCGATCAGCGCCAGCGGGCCATGCATGACTTCGGCGGCGCTGTAGGCCTCCGCATGAATGCCGCAGGTCTCCTTGAACTTCAGTGCCGCCTCATTGGCCATCGCCGCCGACGGGCCGCGGCCGAGAATGAACAGCGATTTCTGTTTCTCGATCGTTTCGGCCAGCACGCTCATCCAGTCGCAGGCGATCGCCTTGCGGAAATGCTCCGGCAAGCCGGCCAGTGCCACCAGCAGCGCTTCGTCGCCGGTGGCATGCGCCATCAAAGCGAGACCGGCAACGGCGGAATTGATGAAGGTCTTGGTTGCCGCCACGCTGCGCTCGGGGCCGGCCAGTATGTCGATGGCATAGTCCGAGGCACGCGCCAGCGGCGAATCGGCGGTGTTGGTGATGGCGACGGTCAGCGCGCCGCCGGCACGCGCGGTTTCGGCCATGGCGACGATGTCGGGGCTCTTGCCCGACTGCGAGATCGCCAGGCAGGCCGAGCCGGCGAGCCTGAGCTTTCGGCCATAGATCGAGGCGATGGACGGTCCGACCGACGCCACGGCGAGGCCGGCGGTAAGCTCGACGGCATACTTCATGAAAGTGGCGGCATGGTCGGACGAGCCGCGCGCCACGGTGACGACAAACTGCGGGTCGCGTTCGCGGATGCCGCGCCCGGCCTCGGTCAGCATGGTGCCTGAGCCATCGAGCAGACGGGCGACGGCTTGCGGGATCTCCTCGATCTCGCGCCGCATATGGGTCACATCGGTCGACTTGGTTGGCTCTTTACTCATGGTCGGCCCTCTTCGCTCGGCCCTGTCAGCCGCAGTTCGGCGACGAAATCATAGGCGTCGCCCCGGTATATAGAGCGGGTGAATTCGATCACCTTGCCGCTCGCCAGATAAGAAATGCGTTCGATGTGCAGGCCGGCGATGCCTGGCGGCACTTCGAGCAGGCGCGCGTCGCTGTCGCCGAGATTGGCGGCGGAAATGCGCTGCACGGCGCGCACCGGCCGGTTGCCGGTCAATTCCAGCGCCGCATAGAGCGAGGAGCCTATATCGGCCGGGTCGGGCAAGACGCTTGCCGACAGCGAGGCGCGCTCGATCGCCAGCGGCGTGTCGTTGGCGATGCGCAGGCGCGCCACCCGCGCCACCAGTTCGCTCGACGACAGGCCGAGCACCATCATCTCGTCGGGCGAAGGTGCGTAAAGGCCGCGGTCGAGCCATGCCGAACGCACAGCCATGCCGCGCCGCGCCATGTCCTCAGTGAACGAGGTCAGCCGCGACAGCGACTGTTCGACACGCTCCATGCGCGGCGCCACGAAGGTGCCGGAGCCGTGGCGCTGCACCAGGATGCCGCCCTTGACTAGGTCCTGCACCGCCTTGCGCACGGTAACCCGCGAAATATCGGCCTTGGTGGCGATGTCGCGCTCGGAAGGCAGCGCGTCGCCCGGCCCGATCAGGCCGCGATTGACCGCGTCCTCGATGCTCTTGCGAAGCTGCAGATAAAGCGGCGCGCCGCTTTGCGCCTGATGTTTGAGCGTGGCGAAGATCTGGTCGGCGGCCTCGCTCATCGAGTTGCCTCCGCGTGTCCGGCGAAAAGGCGAACCGCCATCTGCACCGCGCCGCCCAGCGCGTCGTCGAGCGGCGGCTTCAGCAGCGCCCGATAGCGGGCAGACAGCCGCGGCGCGTAGAGCGGCGCCAGCCCGCCGAGCAGGCACAGCGGCGCGTCGTCGGCAAGGTCGAGCGCGCCGAGCGAGGCTTCGACGTCGGCGACCACCCTGTCGAGGATCCAGTTGGCGACGCTGTCGCCCTTTTCGGCATGCTCGAACACCTTGGGCGCGAAGCCGCCGAAGTCGCCCGGCTTGGCATTGGTGGTGAATTCGACGACGTCCTCCGGGTTGTTGCGGAAGACGGCCAGCATGCTCTGCGTCAGCGGCGAACCGGCGCGAACGCCGTCATAGGCAAGCAGTGTCTGTTCGAGCAGGTCGCGGCCGATACGGGCGCCGCTGCCCTGGTCGCCAACCTGGAAGCCCCAGCCGCCGATGGCGCGCGATTTGCCTTGTCTGCGCGCCATATAGGCGGTGCCGGTGCCGAGGATCGCCATGGCGCCGTCACCGGAGCCGACGGCGCCTTCCAGTGCGATCTCGGCGTCGGTCTCGACGCGGCTGATGCTGAACGGCAGGATCGCTTCGAGCTGCTGCCGGTAGGTGCCGACATTGGCGCCGGCAAGGCCGAGAATTGCGGGTGTTCGCGGGATCAATTCCGCATCCTGCCCGGCGGCGAGGAACGCCTGCCGCGCGGCCTCGACGATGTTCAAGCGGGCGCCGGTCAGGTCGGTGCGGATGTTGGCGGCGCCGCTTTTGGCGCGGCCGATCACCATGCCGTCCGCCGTTGCCAGGGCGGCCCTGCAGCTGGTGCCGCCGCCATCGATTCCGAGCACGAAATTCACGTGATTTCTCCTCCAAGCGGATAATACCAATAAAATACCAATAGCCAAGGGTTAATTTCCGTTTCAAAAAGATTAAGCCGTATTTTATTGAAAAATCTGCGTATTTCGTCGATTCAGCGATTTCCGACCAGCGAATTCGTTAATGCGTGTGGACAAGTGGTATTTTTTTGGTATTGTTCTGGTATTGGAGGAACCGGGATGGCCGAAACGCGCACCGAAGCGCTTCACAAAAATGCCGAGGGGCTGGATATCCAGGCTCCGGACACCGTCCTTTCCTATTTGGCCGATGCGCAGATCGAAGCCGCCAAGGTCGTGCGCCACGCCATTCCATCCATCGCCAGGGCCGCCGAGATCATTGCCGGCAGGCTGAAGAGCGGCGGCAAGCTCGCCTACGCCGCAGCCGGCAGCTCAGGCCTGATGGCACTGGCCGATGCACTGGAGTTGCCGGGCACCTTCGGCATTCACCGCGAC
Source organism: Mesorhizobium sp. M0870 (assembly GCF_040319775.1). Classification (NCBI taxonomy): domain Bacteria; kingdom Pseudomonadati; phylum Pseudomonadota; class Alphaproteobacteria; order Hyphomicrobiales; family Phyllobacteriaceae; genus Mesorhizobium; species Mesorhizobium sp. M0870. The sequence continues at coordinate 145,337 of NZ_JAMYOI010000009.1, read as the reverse complement.
CGCATCGCCATCCTGATCGCCGGCGGCGACGACGCTTTCCGCACGCTGGCCGGAGGGCCGGAAGACGATACCGAGGAGGCTGCGGCAGCGGTTGCCGAGGCAGGCCTCGGCAAGGGCGACTGCCTGATCGCCATTTCCGCCAGTGGCACGACCCCCTATGCGGTGCGGGCCATCGAGGAGGCTGCCCGCCGTGGGGCTGCCACCATCGGCATCGCCAACAACCGGAACTCGGCTCTGCTGCGCCAGGCGCAAACCGCTATCCTGCTCGAAACGCCGCCGGAGCTGATCGCCGGCTCCACGCGCATGGGCGCCGGCACCGCCCAGAAGATCGCGCTCAACATGCTGTCGACGCTGACCGCAATCCATCTCGGCCATGTGCATGACGGCTACATGGTCAATCTCATGGCCGACAACATCAAGCTGCGCGACCGCGCGGCGCGCATCGTCGCCGCCGTCAGCGGGCGCGACACGGACGAGGCGGCCCGCCTGCTCGAGAAGAGCGGCGGCGCGGTCAAGACCGCCATTCTGCTCGCCGCCGGCGCCGACAGCACTGACGCGGCGCAGAAGATACTGGAAGAGGCCGGCCAGAAGCTGCGGCCGGCCCTTTCCGCGATAGAGGGGAGCAAAGGGCGCACTGCCTCCGTTCTCATCAAAACCGAACCTGAAAAAGGTCAACAGGGAGACTGAGCATGACAACGAAACTACTGACGGCACTGCTTTTGGGCACCAGCATTCTCGGCTCGGCCGGGGTTGCTTCTGCCGCAGACGTAACGCTCAACATCGAAAGCTGGCGCGGTGACGACCTTGCCATCTGGAAGGACAAGCTGATCCCGGCCTTCGAAGCCAAGAACCCGGGCATCAAGGTGGTGTTCGCGCCGTCGGCTCCGACCGAATATGACGCGGCGCTGGGCGCCAAGCTCGCCGCCGGTTCGGCGGGCGACCTGATCACCTGCCGCCCATTCGACAAGTCGCTCGAGCTGTTCAAGAAGGGCAACCTTGCCGACCTCTCGGCATTACCCGGCATGGAGAACTTCTCACCCGTCGCCAAATCCGCCTGGCAGACCGACGACGGCAAGGCGAGCTTCTGCGTGCCGATGGCCTCGGTCATCCACGGCTTCATCTACAACAAGGACGCCTTCGACAAGCTCGGCATCAAGGTGCCGGAGACCCGCGACGAGTTCTTCGCCGCGCTCGACAAGATCAAGGCCGACGGCACCTACATCCCGATGGCGATGGGCACCAAGGATCTCTGGGAAGCCGCGACCATGGGCTACCAGAACATCGGCCCCAACTACTGGAAGGGCGAGGACGGCCGCGCGGCGCTGATCAAGGGCGAGCAGAAGCTGACCGACAAGGACTGGGTCGCGCCCTATGAGGAACTGGCCAAGTGGAAGCCTTATCTCGGCGATGGCTTCGAGGCGCAGACCTATCCGGATAGCCAGAACCTGTTCACGCTCGGCCGCGCAGCCATCTATCCGGCCGGCTCGTGGGAAATCGGCCTGTTCAACACCCAGGCGCAGTTCAAGATGGGCGCCTTCCCGCCGCCGGTCGAGAAGGCCGGCGACACCTGCTACATCTCCGACCATACCGATATCGGCATGGGCCTCAATGCGGCTTCGAAGAATGCCGATGCGGCCAAGACCTTCCTGTCCTGGGTCGCTTCGCCGGATTTCGCCACCATCTACGCCAACGCGCTGCCGGGCTTCTTCAGCCTGAACTCCTCGCCGGTGAAGATGGCAGACCCGCTGGCGCAGGAATTCGTCTCCTGGCGCGCCAAGTGCAAGCCGACGATCCGTTCGACCTACCAGATCCTGTCGCGCGGCACGCCGAACCTCGAGAACGAGACCTGGGTCGAATCGGCCAACGTCATCAACGGCACCGATACGCCGGAAGCTGCCGCCAAGAAGCTGCAGACCGGCCTCGACAGCTGGTACAAGCCGGCGAAGTAAGAGCTCAGGCAACGGAGCCGGCCGGGCGCACGCCTGGCCGGTTCCGGACCACCTCATTCACAGTGCACCTATTCAGATTGCGATTGTCGGCACCGCCTCCCGGCCTTACCCTCACTGTTGTGGGGAAGGCTAGCTGATCAGTCGCAGGCCTTTGTTCTTGCCGCATCGGGCAAGAGTGTTCGGGCCGTGCATCGAGGCATCATCTAGATCGATACCCTTTGGAACCGAGAGACGGCGGGGACCGAACTCATGGCCGCAGATATCAGACCGAAAAGACCGTTCCGCTGGCACATCGGCATCTTCTTGGCGCCGGCCGTGCTTGTCTACACGGCGATCATGATCCTGCCGCTCGCCGGCACGCTGCAGCTGTCGCTGTTCCGCAACATCGAGCAGCACCAGGTCTTCGTTGGGCTGCAAAACTTCCGCACCCTGTTCGGCGACCCCAACTGGTCGGTGGGTTTCTGGAACGCGCTCAGGAACAACACCTGGTTCTTCATCATCCACATGATCGTGCAAAACCCGATCGGCGTCATGCTGGCGGCGCTTCTGTCCAGCCCGAAACTCAGATTCGCGGCCTTCTACCGCACCGCGATCTTCGTTCCGACCATCCTGTCCTTCGTCATCGTCGGTTTCGCCTGGAAGCTGATCTTGTCGCCGCTGTGGGGCGTGGCGCCGCATCTGATGGATCTCGTCGGCCTCAAAGGCCTGTTCACGCCGTGGCTCGGCAAGGAGCAATATGCACTGACCGCACTCAGCCTGATCTCGGTGTGGCAGTTCGTCGGCATCCCGATGATGCTGATCTATGCCGCCCTGCTGTCGATCCCCGAAGAGGTGATCGAGGCCGCCGAATGCGATGGGATTACCGGCCTTTCACAGTTCTGGAAGATCAAGCTGCCGCTGATCCTGCCGTCGATCGGCATTATCTCGATCCTCACCTTCGTCGGCAATTTCAACGCCTTCGACCTGATCTACACCGCGCAAGGCGCGCTCGCCGGGCCGAACTATTCGACCGACATTCTCGGCACCTTCCTCTACCGCGCCTTCTTCGGCTTCCAGCTGCAGACCGGCGACCCCAATATGGGCGCGGCGATTGCCACGATGATGTTCCTGATCATCCTCGGCGGCGTCTGCGTCTACCTCTTCCTCGTCCAGACGCGCCTGCGTCGCTACCAGTTCTGAGGGGCGAGATGTCGAGCTTGAACACCCCCCTCTGGCCTGCCGGCCATCTCCCCCGCAAGGGGGGAGATTGGCAGCGTTGGCCTTGCCGGCCATCTTGCTGCGTTGTGATTGGCGAAAGCAGTCGCGACATCCGATCTCCCCCCTTGCGGGGGAGATGTCCGGCAGGACAGAGGGGGGTGCCTTGGCGCCATTCCTTGGAAGTGTGCGTCAGGAGACCTCCCAATGAGCACCGCCACCCGTTCCGTGCCCCGCACCATCGGCGCCCACGCGATCCTGTTGACCTACACGGCGATCGCGCTGTTTCCGGTGATCCTCGTCATCATGAACTCGTTCAAGTCGCGCGCGGGCATCTTCGGCGCGCCGCTGACGCCGCCGACGCCCAAAACCTTCGACCTGATCGGCTACACGACGGTGATCGGCCAGGGCGACTTCATCCACTATTTCCAGAACAGCCTCGTCGTCACCGTCGCCTCGCTGTTCTTCGTGCTGTTGTTCGGCGCCATGGCGGCGTTCGCGCTGTCGGAATACCGCTTCCGCGGCAACTCGCTGATGGGGCTTTATCTGGCGCTCGGCATCATGATCCCGATCCGGCTGGGCACCGTCGCCATCCTGCAACTGATGGTGGCGAGCGGGCTGGTCAACACGCTGACGGCGCTGATCCTGGTCTACACCGCGCAGGGCCTGCCGCTTGCCGTCTTCATCCTGTCGGAATTCATGAAGCAGGTGTCCGACGATCTGAAGAATGCCGGCCGCATCGACGGCCTGTCGGAATACACCATCTTCTTCCGGCTGGTGCTGCCACTGGTCAGGCCCTCGATGGCGACCGTCGCCGTTTTCACCATGATCCCGATCTGGAACGATCTGTGGTTCCCGCTGATCCTGGCGCCGTCTGAAGAAACCAAGACGGTGACGCTCGGCGCGCAGCTGTTCCTCGGCCAGTTCGTCACCAATTGGAACGCCATCCTGGCAGCCCTGTCGCTGGCGATCATGCCGGTGCTGATCCTCTACGTCATCTTCTCGCGGCAGCTGATCCGCGGCATCACGTCCGGAGCCGTCAAGTGAACTCTGAAACACCTCTTCGCGTCGTCGTCGCCGGCCTCGGCAATATGGGCCGCAGCCATGCGCTGGCCTATCATAGCAATCCGGGCTTCCAGATCGCGGCGCTGATCAACCGCTCGGACGTGCCGTTGCCGGACGGGCTGTCGGGCTATGCCATCAGGCGCTCCTTCGACGAGGCGCTGCGCGACGAAAAGCCTGATGTCGCTTGCATCGCCACCTATTCCGACAGCCATGCCGACTATGCGGTGAGGGCGTTCGAAGCCGGTTGCCATGTCTTCGTCGAGAAGCCGCTGGCAACGACCGTGGCCGATGCCAAGCGCGTCGTCGCGGCGGCCAAGGCCAATGGCAAGAAGCTGGTGATCGGCTACATCCTGCGCCATCACCCGTCCTGGATCAGGCTGATCGCCGAAGCGCGCAAGCTCGGCGGCCCCTACGTCTTCCGCATGAACCTCAACCAGCAATCCTCAGGCCACACCTGGGAGACGCACAAGCAGTTGATGCAGACGACGTCGCCGATCGTCGATTGCGGCGTGCACTATCTCGACGTCATGCTGCAGATCACCGACGCCAGGCCGGTCGAGGTGCGCGGCATGGGCGTGCGGCTGACCGAGGAGGTGGCGGCCTCGATGTACAATTACGGCCATTTGCAGGTGCTGTTCGACGACGGCTCGGTCGGCTGGTACGAAGCCGGCTGGGGGCCGATGATTTCGGAAACGGCGTTCTTTGTGAAGGACGTCATCTCGCCCAATGGCTGCGTGTCGATCGTCATGAAGGAAGGTGTGAAGTCCGACGACATCGACACCCACACCAAGACCTCGACCATTCGCCTGCACAGCGCCGCGACCGGCGCGGACGGCAAGTTTCTCAAGGCCGACGAAATGCTGTCGATGGAAGGCGAGCCCGGCCACCAGGACCTCTGCGACCTCGAACAGGCCTTCATGCTGAAGGCGATCCGCGAGGATCTGGATCTCACCAAACACATGGACGACGCGGTCAGATCGCTCGCGGTCTGCCTTGCAGCCGACGAGAGCGTGCGCAGTGGAAAGGCGGTGCGATTGTGACCGCAGAATTGTCGTCAGGGGGTGCCCTGGCGCCCACATTCCAATTTGGAGGACTGCCGTGGGCTCGCTGAACATTGAGAACGTGAAGAAGGCCTTCGGGCCGGTCGAGGTGCTGAAGGGCATCAACCTCGAAGTGAACGACGGCGAGTTCGTCGTCTTCGTCGGCCCGTCCGGCTGCGGCAAGTCGACCTTGCTCAGAGTCATTGCCGGACTGGAGGATTCGACCTCGGGCCGTGTGGTGATCGACGGCGCGGACGTCTCCGCCACGCCGCCGGCCAAGCGCGGCATCGCCATGGTGTTCCAGACCTATGCGCTCTACCCGCATCTGACGGTGAAGAACAATATGGGCCTTGGCCTCAAGCAGGCAGGAACGCCGGCGGCCGAAATCGAGCGCCGCATTGGCATCGCCTCCTCGATGCTGTCGCTGGAGCCCTATCTCGCGAGGCGGCCGGCCGAACTGTCCGGCGGCCAGCGCCAACGCGTCGCCATCGGCCGCGCCGTGGTGCGCGAGCCAAAGCTTTTTCTCTTCGACGAGCCGCTTTCGAACCTCGATGCGGCACTGCGCGTCAACACGCGGCTGGAGATCGCGCAGCTGCATCGCCGGCTGAAGGCGACGATGATCTACGTCACCCACGACCAGGTCGAGGCGATGACGCTGGCCGACAAGATCGTGGTGCTCAACGCAGGGAAAATCGAGCAGATCGGTGGCCCGATGGAGCTCTACAATTCGCCGGAAAATGAGTTTGTCGCCGGGTTCATCGGCTCACCGAAAATGAATTTCGTCGACGGCGCCAGGCTTGGCGAAACCGCCAAGACCATCGGCGTGCGGCCGGAACATTTGACCGTCGATCCGAAGTCAGGCGCCTGGAAGGGAACGGTGGTGCACGCCGAGCACCTCGGCGCCGACACCAATCTGTATCTCGATTGCGAGAAGGCGGGGCTGATTACCGTGCGCATTTTCGGCGTCTATGATGCAGAGCCGGGTGCGACGCTCTATGCGACGCCGGATCCGGCGAAGACATATAGGTTTGGGGCTGATGGGAAGGTGCTAAAGTAGGCGGGCGCAGCCCCCTCACCCAGCCTCCACTTCGCTCGGCTGACCTCTCCCCGAGGGGAGAGGAGATTGTCAGCGCCGACGCTCACTTCTTCTCCCCAGCGGGGAGAAGGTGGCCGCGAAGCGGCCGGATGAGGGGGCAGCGCAACCTCTATACGTCCGCCTTGAACGTCTGCTTTTGCTGGCCCAGCCCTTCGATGCCCAGTGCAACCACATCGCCTGCCTTCAGGAACACCGGCGGCTTCATGCCGAGGCCGACGCCGGGCGGCGTGCCGGTGGAGATGATGTCGCCGGGGTGCAGCGACATGAACTGGCTGAGATAGGAAACCAGATACTTGACGCCATAGACCATGGTCTTGGTCGAGCCGTTCTGCATCGTCTTGCCGTTGACGGTCAGCCACATTTTGAGGTTCTGCGGGTCGGCTACCTCGTCCTTGGTCACCAGCCATGGGCCGGTCGGGCCGAACGTGTCGCAGGACTTGCCTTTGGTCCACTGGCCCTGGCGCTCGGCCTGGAAGGCGCGTTCGGAGACGTCGTGGGCAACGCTATAGCCGGCAACATAGTCGAGCGCATCGGCCTCGCTGACATATTTGGCGGTTTTGCCGATGATCACGGCCAGTTCGACTTCCCAGTCGGTCTTCTCCGAGCCGCGGGGGATCAACACGTCGTCATCCGGCCCGACAATGGCCGAGCTTGCCTTCATGAAAATGATCGGCTCCGGCGGCACGGTGGCGCCGGTTTCGGCGGCATGGTCGGAATAGTTGAGGCCGATGCAGATGAACTTGCCGGTGCCGGCAACGCAGGCGCCGAGGCGCGGGCTGCCGGAAACCGCTGGCAGCGACTTCGGATCGAGCTTGGCGAGTGCCGCCAGCGATGCCGGATCGAGCGTCTTGCCGCCGATATCGGTAACGTGAGCGGAGAGATCACGGATCGTTCCATCCGCATCGAGCAGGCCGGGACGTTCGCTTCCCACCTCGCCATAGCGCAGCAGTTTCATCTAAATTCTTCTCCTGATTGCGGCCTCGTGGCCTTTTGCAAACTTTCCGCCAAGGCGATTGCGCCTTCGCGGAACCGGCGGACCGTACCCATCGACCTGACTACGGACAAGCGCGATCGCCATGCAAGATAGCGGCGCGCGGGATTTTCAGACTCTTCGATCCCCTGTCAAACGCCGGGAAAGGGCCAAATCGTCCGGCTCGCGCAAGATTTCCGCAGTCAGATCGACCAGCCGCCGTCGATATTGTACGCCTGCCCTGACGTATAGGTGGCGCCGGCCAGATAGACGGCGAGATCCGCGATCTCCTCCGGCGTGCCAAGCCGGCCCATCGGCTGGCGGGCGATGAAGGCGGCGCGGGCGGCATCGTAGTCGCCTTGCGCGTGCATGCGGTCCTGCAGCGACGGGCTCTCGACCGTGCCGGGGCAAATGGCGTTGCAGCGTATGCCCTTGCCAACATAGTCGGCGGCGATCGCCTTGGTCAGGCCGATGACGGCGGCCTTGGTCAGGCCGTAGACGAAGCGGTTGGGCACGCCCTTGGTCGAACTGGCCAGCGAGGCCATGTTGATGATCGATCCGTCGCCGCGTTCCAGCATGCCGGGCAGCACGGCCCGGCTGGTGCGGATCATGGCGCGAACATTGAGGTTCAGCGCGAAATCGAGGTCGCCGTCCTTCATCTCAAGGATCGAGCCCGAATGGACAAAACCGGCGCAGTTGAACAGCACGTCGACGACACCGATCTCGGCGAAGGCGGCGTTGACGGCTTCGTCGTTGAGTACGTCCAGCTTGCGGGTCTTGATCCCCGGCGTCTTGGCGAGCTCCGCCAGCAGTGCCTCGTTGATGTCGGTGGCGTAGACGGTGGCGCCAGCTTTTGCGAAAGCCAGCGCGCTCGCCTTGCCGATGCCTTGCGCCGCTGCCGTGACGACAACGACCTTGCCTGCCAGATCAGCCATACTGTTCTCCTCGTCCGCTAGGGATAGTCCGGGTCTAATCCGCGGCTGGCCAAGGCGTCATGTGCCAGTCGCGCATGATCGTGCAGCCTGCGCCGTTGATCGTTCACTGATAAAGATGTTTTTTCTCGTTAAAGAACATCTGTCCATGCGTCAACCCCGAACACGATCTCTACCGCGCCGGGGGGAGATCAAAGCGCGCGACGCGCTTTGGCTCTTTGCCTTTATATATGTCGTTGCCCCAAAACCGCTGCGCACTTTTGGGCGACATACATTAATCGCCGTAAGGCACCCAGACATTCTTGACCTCGACGGCGCGGCGCAGGAAGGCGTCGCCGGCGGCTTCGTCGGATGCCCAGTCGATGCCGCGGCCATTGCCGCTCCAGACGCGCTTGAGGTTGCCGATGGACTCGGCCTCCGCCTTGGCGCAGGTCTCTGCATCGGCGAACACCCAGAGCCCGTCGACATCGTCATGCTTGGCCAGCACGCCGGCGAGTTCGGAGCTGCGGCCGGTGACGATGTTGATGGCGCCTGAGGGAATGTCGGAATATTCGATGACCTGGTAGAGATCGGTGGCCAGCAGCGGATAGCGCTCCGAAGGCACCGCGACCACGGTGTTGCCCATGGCCAGCGCCGGTGCGACCAGCGAGATCAGGCCGAGCAGCGGCGAGCTGTCGGGGGCGACGATGCCGACGACGCCGACCGGTTCATGAAGCGCCAGCGTCACGGCACGCGCCGGCGGCTGGTGCACGCGGCCCTCGAACTTGTCGGCTAGGCCGGCATAGAGGAACAGCCGTTCGATGGATTGTTCTACCTCTTCCCGCGCGGCCTTGGGCGTAGCGCCGGTCAATTCGGTGAGACGGGCGGCGAACTCGCCGGCACGGCCGGAAAGATTCTCGGCCAAATAATAGAGCACCTGGGACCTGTTATAGGCGGTCGCCTCCGGCCAGGCCTTGGCACCGCGGGCGGCAGAGACGGCATCGCGGATATCCTTGCGGCTGCCGAGCCCAACCTCGCCGGCAAGCTTGCCCTTGGCGGTGGCGACAGCCAGCGAATAATTGCCGTCCGGCCGTACCTGCTTGCCGCCGATGAACAGCTTAGCCGTGCGGTCGATTGCCGAGCCGTCGGCCTGCTCGACCGGCTGTGCGGAGGTCGTCGCCGGCTTGATGATCTGGCCGAGCGGCAGCTTCGCCGTGAGATATTCGAACATGCCCTCGCGCCCGCCTTCGCGACCGAAACCGCTCTCGCGGTAGCCGCCGAAGCCACAGGCGGCGTCGAACATGTTGGTGCCGTTGACCCAGACCACGCCGGCCTTCAATTGCGGCGCGACGTGCAGGGCAAGGTTGACGTTCTCGCTCCACACCGAGGCGGCGAGGCCATAGCGCGTGTTGTTGGCAAGCTCGATCGCTTCCTCGGTGTTGCGGAAGGTCATGGTCGCCAGAACAGGGCCGAACACCTCTTCTTGCGCCAATATGTTAGCCGGCGAAACACCTGTGGCGAGCGTCGGCAGATGGTAGTAGCCGGAAGACGGCAGCGCCGCATCCGGCTGCCAGCAGACGGCGCCCTGCCTGGCACCTTCGGCGACCAGGCCCTTGACGCGCTCGAGCTGTGTGGCGTCGACCAGCGGGCCGATATCGGTGTTCTTGTCGAGCGGGCTGCCGACGCGCAGCCGGCTCATCCGCGTCTTGACCTTGGCGATCAGGGCGTCGGCGATGCCTTCCTGGACCAGCAGTCGCGAACCGGCGCAGCAGACCTGGCCCTGGTTGAACCAGATACCGTCGACCAGGCCTTCGACGGCGCTGTCGAGATCGGCATCCTCGAAGACGATGAAGGCCGACTTGCCACCAAGCTCCAGCGACAGTTTCTTGCCCGAGCCGGCGGTCGCCTTGCGAATGATCTTGCCGACCTCGGAAGAGCCGGTGAAAGCGATCTTCTGGATGCCGGGGTGGTTGACGATGGCCGCACCAGCCCCAGGCCCGCCCTGGACGATGTTGACGACGCCTTTCGGTACGCCGGCGCGCTCACAGATCTCGGCGAACAGGATTGATGTCAGCGGTGTGAACTCGGCTGGTTTCAGCACCACGGTGCAACCTGCGGCGAGGGCCGGCGCGATCTTCCAGGCAAGCATCAGCAGCGGAAAATTCCACGGAATGATCTGGCCGACCACGCCGACACCCTTGTGGCCGGGGAAATCCCTGTCCAGCGCCTGCGCCCAACCGGCATGGTGGATGAAATGGCGGATGGCCAGCGGCACGTCGATGTCGCGGCTTTCGCGGATCGGCTTGCCATTGTCGATTGTCTCAAGCACCGCGAACAGGCGCTGGTGGCGCTGCATGGCGCGGCCGATGGCATAAAGCACCTTGGCGCGCTGATAGCCCGAGGCTGCCGACCACTTCGGCAGCGCCTTGGTGGCCGCCGCAACCGCCGCGTCGATGTCGACGGCATTGGCGTCGGATATCTTGGCCAGCAGCTTGCCGGAAGACGGCTCGCTGGTTTCGAAAGTCTTGCCGCCGGACGCGGCTTTCCAGTCGCCGCCGATGAACAGCGCCTTGCCGAAATCGCGCGCGGCAAGCCATGCATCGGCCTCGTTGCGGGCTTCCGGCGCCGGGCCGTATTCCATGGCGTGGTAGCGGTCGAGAATGTTCATTGGGCGCCTCCTTCACCCCTCCCACTTGTGGGAGGGTCGATCGGCTTGCCGATCGGGGTGGGGGTAAATCTCTCAAGCCACCGCGTGGCGATGATTGGCCGAATAGTGTCCGGTCAGATGGTGCTCGAGCTGGCGCTCGATGTCGGTCAAGAGGCTCGACGCACCGAAGCGGAACAGGTCCGGCTCCAGCCATGGGCGGCCGAGTTCTTCCTTCATCAGCACCAGCCAGTCGAGTGAGGCCTTGGCCGTGGAAATGCCGCCGGCCGGCTTGAAGCCGATGAGATAGCCGGTTTCCTCGAAATAGGCCCTGATGGCGCGCACCATGGCGAGGCCGACGGGCAGCGTCGCATTGACGCTTTCCTTGCCGGTCGAGGTCTTGATGAAGTCGGCGCCTGCCATCATCGCTACCATCGAGGCCAGCATGACATTGCGCAGCGTGGCGAGGTCGCCGGTGCCGAGGATGACCTTCAGATGCGCGTCACCGCAAGCGGCGCGCATCGAGACGATCTCATTGTATAGCTCGCGCCATTTGGCGCCGAACACCAGCCCGCGTGGAATGACCACGTCGATCTCGTCGGCGCCGTCGCGGACCGAGGCTTCGATTTCCTGCAGGCGGGTCGACAGGGGTGCCAGACCATGCGGGAAGGCGGTGGAGACGGCGGCGACATGGATGCCGGCGCCGCGCACGGCATCGACGGCGGTGGTGACGAAGGGATGGTAGACGCAGACGGCGGCCGGGCGGATGGTTTCACCTGATATGCCCAGGCCCTCGACGATGTCGCGGCGGAACGGATTGATCGCCTTGGCGCAGAGCCGGCGCACACGCTCCTCGGTGTCGTTGGAATTCAGCGTCGTCAAATCCATGCAGGCGACAGCGCGCAGCAGCCAGGCCGCCTGGTTGTCGGCCTTGATCGAGCGCCGCTTGGTCAGGCTGGCGACGCGCCGTTCCAGCGCCGAGCGGTTGACGCTGCGCACCGATTCCATGAAGCCGAGATCGAGCTTCATGCCGGGATTGCGCGCAATGCGATGGTCCGGTGGAACGGCTGTGTTGGCGGCGGCACGCGCCGGCAGCGGCGTCACCTTGGACGAGCCGATATCGGCTTCTCGGATTGTGCTGCTCATCTCCTGCCCTTTCATTCAGCGACGTGTGCCGAAGATAGCCCGTGAAGCCGTACTTCACGAGTCCTGCGGGCGGTCATAACCGAAAAAGGCGGCGAAAGCAGCAATTTTGACCGTGCGGTCAAAAGCATAGACTTCGAGATGTTGGTGCGGCTCAGCCGACGAAGGCGCGCTCGACGACAAAAGTCGCTGGATGGCTCAGCGAGCCTTCCTCGAAGCCGAGGCTTTCGGCCAGGTCCTTGACGTCCTTCAGCATATGCATCGAGCCGCAGATCATGATGCGGTCGGTTTCCGGGCTGAGCTTGTCGATGCCGAGATCGCTGTAGAACTTGCCGGAGCCGATCAGCGCGGTGATGCGGCCCATGCGTGCCGACTCTTCGCGGGTCGTCGAATTGTAGAGCGTGACGCGCCCAGTGGTCAGTTCACCGATCAGCGGGTCGCTTTCCAACGCCGCGACCAGCTCCTGGCCGTAGGTGAGTTCCGCATTGTCGCGGCAGGTATGGGTCAGGACCAGCTGATCGAATTTGTCGTAGGTGTCAGGGTCGCGCAGCAGGCTGGCGAAAGGCGCGATGCCGGTGCCGGTCGAGATCATGAACAGCCGCTTGGCCGGGGTCAGCGCGTCGACCACCAGCGTGCCGGTCGACTTCTGGCGCATGATGACGGTGTCGCCGACCTGGATCTTCTGCAGCTCCGAGGTCAGCGGGCCGTCCGGCACCTTGATCGAGAAGAATTCCAGCTCTTCGTCCCAGGCCGGACTTGCCACCGAATAGGCGCGGTACACCGGCTTCTCGGCATTGGGCAGGCCGATCATGACGAACTCGCCGGAGCGGAAGCGCAACGACTGCGGACGGGTGATGCGGAACGAGAACAGCCGGTCGGTGTAGTGCTTCACCGAGACGACGGTTTCGGCATAGACGTTGGCCGGAATCGGGAACTGCAGCGGTCGGGCGCCGACGGTGTTGAGAGCGGATGTGGTGTTCATCAAATCCAACCTTCTGGCCCAACCGTGGACGCGGGCGCCAAACTTTCACCTGCACGCCCGGACCATTCAGATCCCGGCGGGCTGTTCGCACACTGCAAAGCGGCAAGCTCTTGTGTCCGGAATTTATTAGTATACAAACGATATTTGCGTCAAGATGCTCCCTTAAAACAGCTTTCCAAACTGGCGCATATCCGTAGTCCGCGCATTTCGGGTTTCGACGATGGAAGAGAATATTTCGGCGCAAGCGCGCAATTCCCGGGGAAATGTCGTCGCCGGTATCGATGTCGGCGGCACCTTCACCGACCTGCTCCTGATCGACGGAAGCGACGGCGGCCGGGTGTATCTGGCCAAGACGCCGACCACGGTGGACAACCAGGCTTTCGGTGTCGTTTCGGCACTCGGCGCCACCGGATTTGCCATCGATAGCATCGACCTCATCGTGCATGGCACGACCACCACCACCAATGCGGTGCTGGAACGCCGGCTGGCGAAAACCGGCATGATCACCACGCGCGGTTTTCGCGACGTGATCGAACTGGGTCGGCGCACGCGGCCGCAGGCCTATGGCATGACCGGCAGCTTCGTGCCGATCATTCCGCGCAATCTCAGGCTCGAAGTCTCGGAGCGCGTCGAAGCATCGGGCGCGGTGCGCACGCCGCTCGACGAGACCGAGATGCGCGACGCCGTGCAGACGCTGATCGCGGCCGGTTGCGAATCCCTCGTCATCCATTTCCTGCATTCCTACGCCAACCCGGCACATGAGCGGCGCGCCGCCGAAATCGCCGCCGAGCTCTGGCCGAACGGCTACATCACGGCAGGCCACGCGCTGCTGTCGGAGGCGCGCGAGTTCGAGCGCGGCGTCACCGCGTCGGTCAACGCCTCCGTGCAGCCGATCCTCGAGCGCTATGTCGAGCGGCTGCGCAAGGAATTGGGCGCAAAAGGCTATGCCCGCGACTTCCTGATCATGAACGGCAATGGCGGCATGATCTCGGCCCGCTTCGTCACACGTGAATCGGCCAAGACGGTCATGTCCGGCCCGGCCTCCGGCGTCATCGCCGCCGCCTATACCGGAAAACGCGCCGGCTTCGAAAACCTCGTCACCTATGACATGGGCGGCACCTCGACCGACGTGGCGCTGATCCGCAATGCCGAGCCGGCAGTCTCGAACGAGATCGAGATCGAATATGCGATGCCGATCCATGTGCCGATGGTGGCGGTGCACACGGTCGGCGCCGGCGGCGGCTCGATCGCCCGCGTCGATGCGGCCGGCCTGATCCAGATCGGTCCGGAAAGTGCCGGCGCCAATCCCGGCCCGATCTGCTACGGACGTGGCGGCCTCGAGCCAACCATTACCGACGCCAATCTGGTGCTCGGCCGGCTGGCGCCGAAGAAGCTGCTGGCGGTCCAAAATCCCGTCACACCAGAGCGCGTCACCAGCATTTTCGAGGACAAGATCGGCAAGGCGACCGGCCTGTCCGGCGTCGAGGCGGCGGGCGCGGTGCTGCGGCTCGGCAACATGAAGATGGCCGGCGCCATCCGCATGGTCTCGGTGTCGCGCGGCCATGACCCTCGTGATTTCGCGCTGTTCGCCTTTGGCGGCGCCGGCCCGCTGCATGCGACCGCCCTGGCGCGCGAACTCGGCCTGCCCAAGGTGCTGGTGCCGGCGCGTCCGGGCATCACCAACGCACTCGGCTGCGTCGTCGCCGACCTGCGCCATGACTTCGTCAACACCATCAACCAGCCGGTGGCGGTGCTCGACGAAAAACAGCTTCATACTGTATTGGAACGCCACCGAAACGAAGGTGAAGAGCTGATCGGCAAGGAAGCGGTGAAGCCGGAGACGATCCGCGTTACCCACTCCGCCGACATGCAGTTCGTCGGCCAGACCCACATCATCAACGTGCCGCTGCCGTCCTCATCGGTGACGCGGGCAACACTGCAGCAGCTTTTCGAAAAGGCCTATTTCGCCCGCTTCAAGGTCGAACTGCCGGAAATCCGCGCCAACCTCGTCAATCTCAACACGTCGGTGACCGGCGTGCGTCCGGCGATCGATCTGTCGCGGCTGATCGATCCGGCGGGGCGCGCAACAACGCTGGATGAGGCAAGGCGCGAAATCCGGCCGGTCTGGTATGGCGGGCGTTGGCACGATACGCCGGTATATGCACGCGAAAAACTGCCGCTTGACGCTGAAATCGAAGGGCCGGCGATCCTCGAACAGATGGACGCCACCACCGTGCTCGAGCCCGGCGACCGCGCACGCTGCGACGCCGACGGCAACATCATCATCGACATCGGCGAGGCCTGAGATGCCTGACATTGATATGGCAAAACTCGACGCCATCACCCTTTCGGTCCTCCAGGCGGCCCTGCAACAGGTCTGCGACGAGATGGACCTTACGTTCTCTCGCGCCGCTTTCTCGCCTGTCATCGCCGAAGCCAACGACCGCTCCGACGGCATCTATTCGGCTGTCGATGGTTCGCTGATCGCGCAGGGAAGCCAAGGCCTGCCGGTGTTCGTCGGCGTCATGCAATATTCGACCAGGACGGTGATCGAGATGATCGCCGACGGCCGCTGCCTAGCCCCGGAGCCGGGTGACATCTACATCGTCAACGACCCCTATCTCGGCGGCACCCATCTGATGGATGTGCGCTTCGCCATGCCGGTCTACCGGGCCGGAAAAATCTTCTGCTGGCTGTCCAACACCGGCCACTGGCCAGACATTGGCGGCTCGGTGCCGGGCGGTTTTTCGGCCTCCGCGACCGCGGTCGAGCAGGAAGGCCTGCGGCTGCCGCCCGTAAAACTGTTCAAGAAGGGCGTGCTCGATCCGGAGATCTACGCCATCATCTGCTCCAACATCCGCGTTGCCGACCAGCGCATCGGCGACATCAGGGCCCAGGCCGCCGCACTGCTGATCGGCCAGGACCGGCTTAACGGAATCCTGGATCGTTACGGTGACGAAACCGTTGTCGAGGCGATCGCCGAACTGCGCCGCCGCGCCGCCGAGCAGATGCGCGCCAACATCTCAGCCATTCCCGACGGCACCTACCATTCCAAGGCGTTTGTCGATTCCGACGGGGTGGTCAACGAGCCGCTGACCATCGCGCTCGCCGTCGAGAAAAAAGGCAATACGCTGACTTTCGATTTCACCGGCTCGTCAAAGCCCTGCGCCGGGCCGATGAACAGCGTGCTGGCGACGACTTTGTCCTCGGTCTATCTCGCCATGCGCCACATTTTCCCTGATGTGCCGATCAGCGCCGGTGCCTTCGAACCGCTTGAAGTCAAGCGGCCGGAAGGCACTTTCCTCGACGCCAGATACCCGCGCCCCGTCTCGGGCTGCGCCGCCGAAGTGTCGCAGCGCATCGCCGAGGCGGTGTTCGCGGCCATGGTGCAGGCGCTGCCCGACAAGGTGACGGCGGCGCCCGCCGGCTCCAGCGGCAATTTCGCTCTTGGCGGCAACGACCCGGCGCGCGGCCGCGATTATGTGATGTACCAGATCTCCGGCGGCGGCTATGGCGGCAATTCAGGCCATGACGGGCTGACCAATGGCTGCTCGACCATCGGCATCTCGAAGTCGCCACCGGTCGAGATCATGGAACAGGCATTCCCGGTGCTCTACCGCCATTATGCCTTGCGCGAGGGTTCGGGCGGCGCTGGCAAGCATCGCGGCGGTTTCGGCCTCGCCTATGAGGTCGAAATCCTGCGCGGTGACGCCCGGGCCTCCTTCGTCATGGACCACGGCCGTTTCGGCCCACAGGGCGCACTCGGCGGCAGGGATGGCGCGGTCAACACGGTGACCGTCTTCCGCAACGGCGAGGAACATGTGCCGCTGCACCTTTCGAAGGAGCAGGACATTGCGCTCAAGGCCGGCGACCGCGTGCGCGTCGGCACGCCGGGCGGCGGCGGCTACGGCGATCCGCTGCAGCGCGATCCGGATCTGGTGCTGCGCGACGTGGCGCTGGGGTACTACACATCAGAGGAAGCCACCGAAAAGTTTGGCGTTGTCCTCTCGGCCGGGGAGTTGGCCATCGACCGGGCGGCGACCAACAAGCAGCGCGCCGGGTAACGCACCACCGATCGCCTGGCCTGGATCGCCCGCCGCGCCGCGATCGCCGCAGCGCATGTCGTTTCCGTCTCCGCCACACGCCCGGAAGACCGTAGACTTCCCGCTTTCAACGGGGAACTCGAACATGCGTCTTTCCGGTCGTTTCGTGCTTGCCGCTTCCGTCGCCCTCACCCTTGCCACGGGCGCCGCCTCCGCCCAGGACAAAAAACTCAGGATCGGTACCGAGGGCGCCTATCCGCCCTTCAATTACGCCAGTGCCGACGGCACGCTGGGTGGCTTCGACATCGACTTGGGGAAGGCGCTGTGCGCCGAGATGAAGGCCGAGTGTGAGTTCAGCGTGCAGGATTTCGATGGTTCCATACCGGCGCTGCAGGCCGGCAAGTTCGACGCCATCATCAACATCACCATCACGCCCGAGCGGGCCGAGAAGGTCGAGTTCACCCACAAATACTACCAGACGCCGCCGGCCATCGCCGTACCGAAGGATTCGACCATATCAGGCACCTCGCCGGACGACCTGAAAGGCAAGGCGCTCGGCGTGCAGACCGCGACCATCCACCAGAAATTCGCCGACCAGAAATATGCTGACTCGACGGTCAAGGCCTATCCGACCGGCGACGACGCCCGCACCGACATGGCCAATGGCCGCCTCGACGCGATGATGGACGGCTCGATCATCTTGACCGAGTGGCTGAAGAAGCCCGACGGCGCCTGCTGCAAGCTGCTCGGCACTCTGACGGCCGATCCGGCCATTCACGGCCCCGGCGTCGGCATCGCGCTGCAGAAGGGCAACAAGGAACTGGCCGACAAGCTCAATGCGGCCATCGACGCGCTGCGCGCCAACGGAAAATACAAGGAAATCAACGACAAATATTTCTCGTTCGACGTCTACGGCGGCTGATCCTGACGCAATCACCTTCGGCAGCGCCGCCTGGCGCTGCCGTTTTTCTTGGATGATGGAGACTTCCTTGGCTGAGCGGCGTTCCCCTTTCTACAGCAGCATCGTCGGGCTGGGCGCGACCATGGGTCGTGTCGGCGGCGATTTCATCTCGGCCAAAACTTATTCCGGCATTGCCGACGAGCACCTGAACACCCGCAAAAACGTCGGCGTGCAGGATCTCAGCACGATGGGCAAGATGGACGTCAAGGGGCCGGACGCCGAGGCGCTGGTCAACCATGTCATCGTCAATAATGCCGCCGCCATGAAGCCGGGCCAGGTCCGCTATTCCACGGTCTGCCGCGACGATGGCGGCATCATGGACGACCTCACCGTGTTTCGGTTGGGCCCGGAGCACTTCATGCTGGTGACCGGCTCGGTCAACCGCCTGAAGATGCTGCCCTGGCTGCATCATCACGCCCAGGGCCGCAAGGCCTATGTCACCGACATCACGGCGGCCATCGCCTTCCCGACCATCCAGGGTCCGCGCTCGCGCGAACTGCTGAAAGCGTTGATTGCGGATGCCGATCTGGATGGACTGAAGCGCTGGTCGTTCACGTCGGGCCATATCAACGGCACGCGGGTGCTGATCTCGCGCACCGGCGTGACCGGCGAACTCGGCTTCGAATTGTTCGTGCCGGCCGACGAGGCGGCCTCGCTCTGGGACGCGCTGATGCGCACCGGCCGTGACTTTGGCCTGAAACCCTATGGCGTGCTGGCGATGTTCACGCTGGGCCTGGAAAAGGCCTACCCGGCGCACGGCATCGACATGGACGAGAGCCGCACCCCGTTCCATGTCGGCCTCGACCGCTGGATCAAGTTCGACAAGGGCGATTTCGTCGGCCGCGAGGCGCTTCTCAAGGTCCGCGACACCGGCCTCGACGAGCAATGGGTCGGACTGATCCTCGACGGCGACAAGCCGGCCGCGACCGATGCCAAGGTTCTGGCCGATGGCGAGGACGCCGGCATCGTCACCTACAGCGACCACGGCTATTCCCTCGGCAAGGTGCTGGCCACCGCGCATCTGCGGCTGCCCTTCACGGCTGTCGGCACCGAATTGAACATTGATATCGGTGGTCAGCCGACGCGTGCGGTCGTGG
The DNA here is from genome assembly GCF_040319775.1 of Mesorhizobium sp. M0870. Taxonomy (NCBI): domain Bacteria; kingdom Pseudomonadati; phylum Pseudomonadota; class Alphaproteobacteria; order Hyphomicrobiales; family Phyllobacteriaceae; genus Mesorhizobium; species Mesorhizobium sp. M0870. The sequence goes on along the minus strand of NZ_JAMYOI010000009.1, from coordinate 126,242 downwards.
CGCCGATACCGTTCTTCGATCCGGAAGGGGTGAGGTTGCGAGGTTAACTGACCCCCATCGGGTGTTTCGGCCTTTCCAAGGTATGCGGGCCGTCAACCCGAGCGACCGTCGAAACTTCTGCGGTAGCCGGAACGATCAGCTTTCGCCATCGATCAGCGTCTCCAGCAAATCGAGCAACTGCTCGAGCTTTTCGTGGCCGAAGCGCTGTTCGATGTCGTCATAAATGACGCGACGCTCGGGCGACAGGGCGTCGATCAAGGCGGAACCGGCGGGCGCAATGGTTAGAACGACGCGGCGGCCGTCGCCTTCGGCCTTGTTGCGGGTGATGAATTTGCGTCCCTCGAGCGCCTTGATGATGCGCGTCAGGCTGGGCGGCAAAACCGAGGCGCGGTCGGCGAGTTCCGTCGCCTCGACCGGGCCGGCTTCGCTCAGCACGCGCAGCACGCGCCATTGCTGTTCGGTCACGTCATGCGCGGCAAGCATCGGCCGAAACCGCGCCATCACCGCTTCGCGGGCATGAAGCAGCGCCATCGGCAGAGAACGACGGGTTTCAGGCAGCAAGAAAAGAGCCTCCCACGCTTGCGATCGAAACAGGCCTCCCTCGGCCGAATCCGCCTGCCAGGGCCCGTTCCCGCCATCCCGTATCGTTGCGCCAAGCCCGATGCAAGGCTTGACTTCGCGCATGCTGCATGTAATTAACGCGTTAACTACAACAAGGCGATAACCCAGGGAACGAAACGCCGTGCCTCACTTCTCCATCGAGTATTCGGCCAATCTCGATGCCAAGGTCGATATGGGCGAATTGTGCGCTCTGGTGTTGCGCACAGTGCTGGACACCGGGCTGTTCGAAACCGGCGCCGTGCGGGTGCGGGCGTTTCGCGCCGAGGCCTACGCGATGGCCGACAGGCTGCCGGAAAACGCCTTTCTCGACATGTCGTTTCGCATCGGCACCGGCCGCAGCGCCGACGACAAGAAGCGGACTGGCGAGGCTGTCTTCGCGGCGGTGAGCGAATACCTTGGCACGCTGTTCGAGACCCCGCATTTCGCCCTGTCGCTCGAAATCCGGGAAATCGACCCGGTGCTCAGCTGGAAGAGAAACGCAATCCACCCGCGACTGCGCGGCAAGTGACGGAACCCGACATGTCCGACCTGCAAGGCAATCTGAATAAGGCCGAGGCCTATCTGGCCCGCTTCAAGCACGATGGCGTGTTGAACCAGATCGGCAGCGAGGCGGTGCCGGCGCTCGACGGCACGACGTTCGAAACGCTGTCGCCGGTCAACCTGAAGCCGCTGGCAAGCGTCGCGCGCGGCGGGGCTGCCGACATCGACCGCGCCGCCAGGGCGGCGAAGGCGGCTTTCCCGGCCTGGGCCGCCATGCCTGGCGAGGCACGCAAGAAGCTGCTGCACAGAATCGCCGACGCGATCGAGGCGCGTGCCGAGGAGATCGCCTTCGTCGAATGCATGGATACCGGCCAGGCGCTGAAATTTATGGCCAAGGCGGCGTTGCGGGGTGCCGAGAATTTCCGCTTCTTCGCCGACCGTGCGCCCGAAGCTCGCGACGGCGAGACGCTGCGGACCACGGGCCAGGTCAACCTCACCACGCGGGTGCCAATCGGCCCGGTAGGCATCATCACGCCGTGGAACACGCCGTTCATGCTGTCGACCTGGAAGATCGCGCCAGCGCTGGCGGCTGGCTGCACGGTGGTTCATAAACCGGCTGAATTTTCGCCGCTGACCGCCCGCCTGCTCGTCGAGATCGCCGAGGAGGCCGGCCTGCCGAAGGGTGTCTGGAACCTGGTCAACGGCCTGGGTGAAGATGCCGGCAAGGCGTTGACCGAGCATCCCGACATCAAGGCGATCGGCTTTGTCGGCGAGAGCCGCACCGGCTCGATGATCATGAAACAAGGCGCCGACACGCTGAAGCGCGTGCATTTCGAGCTTGGCGGCAAGAACCCGGTGATCGTCTTTGCCGACGCCGATCTCGAACGCGCCGCCGCCGCCGCCGTATTCATGATCTATTCGCTGAATGGCGAACGCTGCACCTCGTCGTCGCGACTGCTGGTCGAAGCCTCGATCTATGAAAGCTTCACCGCCAAAGTCGCGGAGAGGGCGAAGCGCATCGTCGTCGGCCATCCGCTCGATCCGAAAACGGTGATCGGGCCGCTGATCCATCCGGTGCATGAAAAGAAAGTGCTGTCCTATATCGAGATCGGCAGGTCGGAGGGGGCCACGCTCGCCGTCGGCGGCGGCAAGGTCGATGGGCCGGGCGGCGGCTGTTATGTCGGCCCGACCCTGTTCACCAGCGTCTCCAACGGCATGCGTATCGCGCAGGAGGAGATTTTCGGGCCGGTGCTGAGCGCTATTCCCTTCAAGGACGAGGCTGAAGCGCTCGCGCTGGCCAACGACACCCAATACGGTCTGACCGGTTATCTCTGGACGTCCGACGTCACCCGCGCCTTCCGCTTCACCGATGCGTTGGATGCCGGCATGATCTGGGTCAACTCGGAGAATGTGCGCCATTTGCCGACACCGTTCGGCGGCGTCAAGAATTCCGGCATCGGCCGCGACGGCGGGGACCATTCCTTCGACTTCTACATGGAGACGAAGAACGTAGCCTTCGCGACGACCGCGCACGCGATCCAGAAACTCGGCGGTTGACCGGAGGAAATCAGATGCCCTTGCCCAAGCCCAATCTCTATCCCGCCTTCAACATCGTGCGCCTCAGCCATGTCGAGCTAGCCGTCACCGACCTCGCCAAAGCCCGTGCGTTCTATGTCGATACGCTCGGCCTCCAGGTCACCGACGAGACTTCGGACACCATCTATCTCAGGGCGCTGGAGGAGCGCGGGCACCATTGTATCGTGCTGAAGAAGGGGGCCACGGCCGAAGCCCGCGACCTCGGCTTCAAGGTCTTCTCGGACAAGGATCTCGACAAAGCGGTGCATTTCTTCAAGGGAAAAGGCCTGCCGGTGGAATGGGTCAAGCGACCCTACCAGTCGCGAACCTTGCGCACCCGCGATCCGCACGGCATTCCGCTCGAATTCTACGCTGAGATGGAGCGGCTGCCGCCGATCCACCAGAAATACGCGCTGTACAAGGGCGTGAAGCCGCTGCGCATCGACCACTTCAACTGCTTCTCGCCCAATGTCGACGAGTCCGTCGCCTTCTACAACGAGCTCGGCTTCCGGGTGACCGAGTATACCGAGGACGCCAGCAGCGGAAGACTGTGGGCGGCGTGGACGCACCGCAAGGGCGGCGTGCACGACATCGCCTTCACCAACGGCATCGGCCCGCGCCTGCACCACGTCGCCTTCTGGGTGCCGACGCCGCTCAACATCATCGACCTGCTCGACCTGATGGCGACGACGGGCTATCTGCCGAACATCGAACGCGGCCCTGGCCGGCACGGCATCTCCAACGCCTTCTTTCTCTATGTCAGAGACCCGGACAACCACCGCATCGAGATCTACTGTTCGGACTACCAGACGGTCGATCCGGACCTTGAGCCGATCAAATGGGACCTCAAGGACCCGCAGCGCCAGACGCTGTGGGGCGCGCCGGCGCCGAAAAGCTGGTTCGAGGAGGGTAGTGTATTTGCCGGAGCTGCGGTGCGCCAGCCGGATTTGGCGGCTTCGCCGATCATTGCGCCTTAGTGGATTTTGGAGATGTCTGCGTTCCTTGGCGCCCCCCTCTGTCCTGCCGGACCCGGCCCTTCGCTGCCGCTTCGGGCGTTCGTCGTCCGGAAAGCCAAGCAATTGGCTTCCCGTCCGCTACGCGGATCACTCCTCACCCCCCTCAAGGGGGGAGATTGGCTGGCCTCGCGGCCCGGGCCCTTCTCGCAACGCTGGAAATTGGCGAAGGCAGAGACGATATCCAATCTCCCCCCAAGAGGGGGAGATGTCCGGCAGGACAGAGGGGGGCGCCGTAGAGCTCCAACCTTGCCCGCAATCAACATCACCAAAGCCGGAGCCGCAGCATGAACCCCGCACGGCTCGCCACCTTCACCGTCGGCGGCAAGGCGCGCTATGGCGCGATCACGAGCAAGGGCGTCATCGACCTGTCGGCGCGCCACAGACAGTGGCCGACGCTGCGCGAAGTGATCGAGGCCGGCGCCTTGCGGCGGCTGGCGGAAGAGGCCGAGGCCTTCGCCCCGGACTTCCCACTCGACGCCATCGCCTACGAAATCCCGATCCCGTCGCCGGAAAAGATCATCTGCGTTGGCGTCAACTATCCGGACCGCAACGAGGAGTACAAGGACGGCCAGGCTGCGCCCTCCAACCCGTCGCTGTTCATCCGCTTTCCCCGTTCATTCGTCGGCCATGGCGCGCCGCTGGTGCGGCCGCCGGAATCACCCCAGCTCGACTATGAGGGCGAAATCGTCATCGTCATCGGCAAGGCAGGCCGGCGCATCGCGGAGGCCGACGCGCTCGGCCATATTGCGGCGCTGTCGCTGTGCAACGAGGGCACCATCCGCGACTGGGTGCGCCATGCCAAGTTCAACGTCACGCAAGGCAAGAATTTCGACCGCACGGGTTCGATCGGCCCCTGGCTGGTGCCGTTCACCGACGAGGCGCAGATTGCCGACATTGCGCTGACCACCCGCGTCAATGGCGAGCTGCGCCAGCAGGATCGCATCAGCCGGATGATCTTCCCGTTCCGCAAGATCATCAATTACATCTCGACCTTCACGACGCTGGTGCCGGGCGATATCATCGTCACCGGCACGCCGACGGGTGCCGGCGCCCGCTTCGATCCGCCGATCTGGCTGAAGCCCGGCGATGTGATCGAGGTGGAGGCCGATGGCATCGGCGTGCTCAGAAACGGTGTCGTCGACGAGGCAGCGCAATGACCCCGGAGCAAGTGGAAGACGCCGCGGCACGGCTGTTCGAGGCCGAGCGGTCGCGCCGCCAGATCCGTCTGCTCAGCCTCGATTTTCCCGATGCGACGATGGAGGACGCCTACCGCGTGCAAGCGGCGCTGGTGACGCGCAAGATCGATGCCGGGCTGAAGCCGAAGGGCTGGAAGATCGGGCTGACATCGAAGGCAATGCAGTACGCGCTTGCCATCGACACGCCGGATTCGGGCGTGCTGTTCGACGACATGTTCTTCCATGACGGCGCGACGGTGCCGGCCGGCCGCTTCATCCAGCCGCGCGTCGAGGCCGAGATCGCCTTCGTCATGAAGGCGCCGCTGAAAGGCCCCGGCGTGACCATCTCCGACGTGCTCCACGCAACCGACTACATCACGCCGGCGCTGGAAGTCCTTGATACGCGCATCGAGCGCGTCAATGCCGAGACGAAGAAGGCACGCACCTTCTTCGACACGATTTCCGACAATGCCGCCAATGCCGGCATTGTCATCGGCGGCCGGCCGCAACGTCCTGATGAGGCCGACATGCGCTGGATCGGCGCCATCGTCTCGCGCAACGCCGAGGTCGAGGAAACCGGGCTCGGCGCCGGCGTGCTCAACCATCCGGCGATGGGCATCGCCTGGCTGGCGGATCGGCTCGCCCGCTACGGCATGTCGATCGCGGCAGGTGAGGTGGTGCTGTCAGGATCGTTCGTGCGCCCGGTCGAGGCGCGTCCCGGCGACACCATCGTCGCCGATTTCGGCAGTTCGGGCACGGTCAGCATCCATTTCGCGAAGGGCTGATGACCCGCCAGTTCTTGTCGATCGGCCTATTCCCCACGCAGATAGGCAATCACCACATCGGCCGCGATGGCCGACATGCGCATGCCGACATCCCTGGTGATGTCGCCTTCGACGCGGCTCTGCACCCAGCCAAGAAAGGCGAAGGCGCGCAAGGCCGAAAACAGCGGCAGCGCGGCGATGTCGCGCGCCGTCAGCTCCCGCTCCTGCCGATAGCCGTCGAGCAGAGCGGCCTCGATCAGCGGATAGATCGCCTCCTCGCGGTTCTGGTACAGCGCGACGGCAAGGTCGTACATGTGCCAGCCATGGCCGCAATCGTCGAAGTCGATGATGCGGATCGCGCCGTCATGGACGAGCACATTCTCGCGCACCAGGTCGGCGTGGATGATGCCGAAATTGCGGGCGCTGCGTTCATGCTCCGACAGCGCCTCCACGGCCTTTTCCCGCGCCTGGAAAACCAGCTCGCGACGAGGGCCGTCGAGGAAGGGCGAGGTCTCGAAACGGCCCCAAATCGGGTTCGCACCGAAGAAGCCGTCGAAATCCCAGGCATGGCGGGCAAAGCCGGCGGGCGGCGTCCAGGCAGACGTGACATTGTGCATGTGGGCGATGGTTCGCCCCATCGCGGTAAAGACCTGTCTTGCCTGCTCGGGCGTAAAATCCAGCGGCACGCCTCGCGCGCCGACGGCGCGGCCTTCCAGCCAGCTCAAGCAATCGACTTGACGGGGTTGCACTGAGGCGTTGGCGCTGACAAGCACGAACAGATCGCCGGCCGGCGTGGCGACCGGCGAGGGTGTGGCGATGCCGGCCGATTGCAGAAAGCCCATCCATTGCAGTTCCGAGCGCAGGGCGGCGTCCGTGTGATAGCCAAGCCGATGAATGCGCATGGCGGCCGGCTGGCCTGTTGGCAAGATGACGCGAAACACCGCGTTCTCGCGGAATTTCAGCAGCTCCGGCTCACCCTCATCAATGCCCCAATGGGTGAGCGCGCGCCTGGCAAGCGCCGTGACATCGGCTGCCGTCTCGGGCTCGGACTGCGCGGAAACAGCGCTCACGCCTTCACTCCGCCGACTTCACCAAGCACTTCGTCAAGCAGCCCGATCAGGACGTCGGCATTGTCGCGTGAAAACGGCATTGGCGGGCGGATCTTCAGCACATTGCCGTGGATACCAGTCTTGCCCATCAGCACTCCGCGATGGCGCATGCGGTTGGCGGCCTGCTCGGCAATGTCGGGCGCCGGCTCGCGCGTCTCGCGGTCGTGAACCAGTTCGGCGCCGAAGAACAGGCCGGCGCCCCTGACCTCGCCGATGCATTCATGGCGCTCGGCCAGCGGGCGCAGCAGACCGAGCGCATAGGCGCCGACATCGCGTGCGTTGGCGACGAGATCGTCCTGCTCGATGACGTCGAGGACGGCATTGGCCACCGCGCAGGAAACCGGATTGCCGCCAAAGGTGTTGAAGTAACGGAAAGCGTTGCGGAAGGTCGCCAATGTGTCCTTGGTGGTGACCACGGCGGCGACCGGATGGCCGTTGCCCATCGGCTTGCCCATGGTGACGATGTCGGGAACGAAGCCGGCGCGCTGGTGGCCCCAGAAATGGCTGCCGGTTCGGCCGAAACCGGGCTGCACCTCGTCGGCGATGACCAGTCCTCCGGCGTCGCGCACCGCGCGCATGGCACCGTCGAAGAAGCCGCTGGGTAGCGTCGGAAAGCCTTCATTGGCGAGCAGCGGGCAGAGGATGATGCCGGACAGGCCGATGCCGTTCTCTTCCAGCGACGCGATGGCTTCGCGCACCGCGTCGCCAAAGGCTTTGCTGTTGGCCATCGCATCCGGCTGGCGATAGCTGTCGGGCGCCGGCACCAGCCTGACGTTGCGGGCGCGGCCTCCGACCGGCGGCATGCGGGTGCTGAGCTGCGAAACCGCCGTGGTGTTGCCATGGTAGGTGGCGTCGGTGGCGATGATGCCCATGCGGCCGGTCGCGGCCTGCGCCATGCGCAGCGCGATGTCGTTGGCCTCGCTGCCGGTGCAGGTCAGGATGGCGGTCGACAGGCTGGCATCGAAGGTCGCGGTCAGCCGCTCGACATAGTCGAGGATGGCGGTGTGCAGGTAGCGCGTGTGTGTGTTGAGCAGGCTTGCCTGCCGGCAAAGGGCCTCGACCACATGCGGGTGGCAGTGGCCGACATGCGCGACATTGTTGTAGGCGTCCAGATATTTGCGGCCGTCGGCTTCGTAGAGCCAGACGCCTTCACCGCGCACCAGGTGCACGGGCTCATCATAGAACAATTGCGATTTCCCCCCGAGCAGGCGGGAACGCCGGCTAACCAGAGCTTCCTGCGATTGAGCCATTTGCATCTCGAAACTCCGTTCCATCCACTAAACCGTCAGACCTTCGACAGGCCGGCATCCAGCGCCTCACCGATCTTCGTCACGTCGGCGGCGGTGATGATGAGCGGCGGCGACAGGATGATGGCGTTGCCCGACACGCGCAGCATGACGCCGGCCTCATAGGCGGCCTCCGAAACCACGGCCATGGTCTTCTTGTCGGCCGGCTTTTTCGTCGTGCGGTCCGAGACCAACTCCAGCGCCGCCATCAAGCCCTTGTACCTGACATCGCCGACGATCGCATGCCTGGCCTTCAGCTCCTCCAGCGCGGCCGCGAGTTCGACGCCCCGTGCCGCCGCGTTCTCGTTCAGGCGAAGCCGTTTGGTCTCGGCAAGCGCCGCCAGACCCGCGGCGCAGCCGACCGGGTGGCCGGAATAGGTATAGCCGTGGCCGATCGCACCAAAACTGGTCTTGTCGGCCTCGAAGACATCGGCGACTTTTCCGCCGATCAAGGTCGCGCCGAGCGGGAAATAACCTGACGTGATCGCCTTGGCGATGGTCATGAAGTCCGGCTTCACGCCGGACAGACGCGAACCCGACCATGCGCCGGTGCGGCCGAAGCCCGTCACCACCTCGTCGGCGATCAGCAGGATCTCGTGGCGGTCGCAGATTTCGCGCACCAGCGGCATGAAGCTCTCATGCGGAACGATGACGCCGCCGGCGCCGAGAACCGGCTCCATGATGAAAGCGGCGATGGTGTCGCCGCCCTGGAAGGCGATCTCGTCCTCCAGCGCCTTGGCGCAGAGCCTCGCCAACCGCGCGGGATCGGTCTCGTCGAATGGATTGCGGAAGGTCCAGGGTGCGGGAATGTGGAAGACGCCGGGCAGCAGCGGCTCGTAGTTGCGACGGAAATTGGCGTTGCCGTTAACCGACGCGCCGCCGAAATGCGTGCCGTGGTAGCCTTTCTTCAGCGCCAGGAACTTGGTGCGGTCGGCCTGGCCGCGGATCTTCCAATATTGCCTGGCCAGTCGCAGTGCCGTTTCGACCGAATCCGAGCCGCCCGAGGTGAAGAAGGTCCGCACCATGCCTTCAGGCTCGAACCATTCGCAGAGTTCGTAGGCGAGTTCGATCGACGGTCCAGTCGAGGTGCCGCGAAAACCGGAATAATAGGGCAGCGCGCCAAGCTGGTCGGCGATCGCCTTCTTGATCGGGGCGCAGCTGTAGCCGAGATTGACGTTCCACAGGCCGCCGACGGCATCGAGCACCGTGTTGCCGGCGATGTCGGTGACCATCACGCCCTCGCCCTTCATGATCACCTTTGGCGGGTTGGCCCGCATCTCGGCCGGATGCGCCATTGGGTGCCAGATCGGCTTGGCGTTGGTCTCGGTGAGGAAATTGATGTCGCGCATGAAAGGGCTCCGCAAAAATCTCAGGCAGCTGAAACGAGGTCGAAATGGCCGAGTGCTTCGGCATAGGATTGGGCCGGGTGAGCAACGTCGAAATGAACCGTGCGCATGCCGGCAGCACAGCCGCCATCGACATTGCGCTGCTGGTCGTCGACGAAGACGCAAGCACCGGCCGGCAGGCCGAGCGCTTCGGTGACCAAGGCATAGGCGCGCGGATCGGGCTTGAGGATGCCGGTGTAGGTGGCGTCGGTGATCACATCGAAGAAGCCGAGCAACGGCAGCCGCTGGCGGAAGTCGGCGCCGTAGAACAGGTCGAGTTCATTGGACAGTATGGCCAGTCGAAAGCCGGCCGCATGCACCGTGCGAATGGCGCTGTCGGCTTCGGGCCGCACCACCTTTTCCGGCTCCGCGCCACGCGCGCGCCGGACGAAGGTTTCCATCGCCTGCCAGTCCTCGCCGATGAGCTGACCGACCTCACTGGTGCGGGAGCGCCAGTAGTCGCGCTCGCTGATCTCGTCTGCTTGCATCGCGCGCCACAGCGGATCGCTGTCAGGATCGAACGGCCCGCGCCATTGCAGCGTTCCAGGCGCAAGGCCGAGCGCCTGTTCGGTCAAAGCATGCGTTTCGAACAGGGTCCGGGTGACGACGCCGCCGAAATCGAGGACAAGCGCCTGGGCGGGAACAGCACTCACGCTGCCACTCCCTTGGCCGGCTTGCCGCGCGGGACGATGCCTTCCTCGACCCAGCGGTCGAAGATCTCGAGCGCCTTGCCGACGAAGTCGTCGCTGTTGATGTGAGCGTCGATCTCGTGGAACTCGACCCCGGCGGGAATAGCCCTGCGCATTTCGTCAGTGAAGGCCGCGAGAGCCTCGGGGTCATAGAGCGGCTCGCCCTGCACGTCCCATTCCTGGATGCCTCCGGTTGGCAGGATGAAGGCGGAGCGGCCTTTCGCGGCACCGAGCTTGGCGGCGATGGTCTTGGCGACCTGGCGGCGATCGTCGGCATCGACGGTGACCGAAGCGATCAGCCTGTTGTGGGCATGAAACGGCCGCGTCGAGAATTTAGCCGGCAAATCCTGCCAGGTCGGCAGATCGACCATGTCGACCGCCCCGGGTGCGGCGATCTGCGGAATGCCGCGAGCGCCGGCATTCTCCAGCCGGTCGGCGCCGGAACTGACGACGGATCCCGCGAGATGATTGGTGATTTCCTGCAGGCTGAAGTCGAAGACCGCGCAGAAATGATCTTGGCCGGCGATCGATTCGAAGGCGCGGCCGCCCATTCCGGTGGTGTGGAAGACCGCAACGTCATAGCCGCGCCGTTCCAGGGCCGGCTTCAGCGTCTTCATGTAGCGCAGGCAGCTGCTGCCGAGCGAGGTCATGCCGATGGTCGGCCCCGGTGCCTGCGCCGACGCGCGAGACGCCAGTACGATTTTAGCCGCGCCGACGACCGCACCGCAGGCCTGCGACAGGACCAGCCTGCAGATGTTGTTGAGGCCGTACAGTCCGCCCGCCCAGAGGATCATCATCAGGTCGGGGGCGACGCGCTCGGGCGGGATGAGATGCGAATAGGCGATGGTCGAGACGACGAATTTCGGCACGCCGAGCGGCAGGCAAAGCGCCACGTCGAGCGCCAGATCGGTTCCCATGGAGCCGCCTATGGCAATGAACGCGTCGATCTCGCCACTTTGATGGAGCTTGCGCACCAGCTGCACGGCGCCGCCGGCCATCAGCGTCATGGCGGTGTTCTCATCACCGCTCGAAACGATCTCGGCGATCGTCACATCTACAGCCCGGGCCACGGCGTGCTTGTCGTGGTCCGGGCTGTAGGGCGGGTCGCCCAGCACGCTGACATCCATCATCACGGCGCTGCCGCCCGACGCCTCGATGCACTGTTTCATGAACAGCAGCTCTTCGGCCTTTGTGTCGCCGGTGCCGATGACCAGGATGCGGGGCGCTGTCTCCGAGGGCATCAGGCCTGCCTCCTCAAGATTTGCAGGTTTTCGCCGTTGAGGCGCATGGAAATCTCCCGTGCCGCCTCCCTCACGGCAAGTCCCCGTTCGGCGATCGCGGCTGCCGTCGTTCTGGCCTTTGGCGCCGCCACCGCGATGGTGCCGAGCGCAAAGCCATCCGCCCCGCGGATTGCCGCCGCGACGCTGATCACACCTTCCTCATAGCCCTGGTCGCAGATCGAATAGCCGCGCTCGCGCGCCTCGCTCATGGATCTTGAGATTGCGGCCGGCTCGATCAGCGTATGGGCCGTGAAAGCGTCGAGCGAACCCGTCAGGCATGCCTTGACGGTCTCGTCGCGGGCGAAGGCCAGATAGGCGATGCCTGACGCGGTCGAATGCAGGGGCAGCAACTGACCGATGTCGATGTTGACCCGGTTCGCCCATGCCGGATGCTCGACATGGACGGTGACCAGGCTGTCGACGCCGAATTCCGACAAATGCACGGTCTCGGCCGTCGATGCTGCCAGGTCCCGCACCAGCGGAACAGCCGTCTGCAGGAAGGGAAAGCGCGCTTCGCGGATGCGCGCCAGCCGCGACAGGCCGGCGCCGAGGCGATAGTGCCGCGTGCCGATATCCTGCTCGACAAAACCATGGCCGGCCAGCGCAACCAGCAGCCGCCTTGTCGTCGCCTTGTCGAAGCCCGAGCGGCGCGCCAGATCGGACAGGCCGAGCTCGGGCTCGTCGACGCTGAACAGCTCCAGAAGCGAGATCGCTTTTCCGACCGTACTCAAATTTGCCTCCCGGTTCGGGACAATCATTTAACGTGTGAATTAACTTGACAGGCATCGGCATTGTTTGCAAGTCTATATTCAAAATAACGGTTCGAATAATGAACCGACCACCAGAGTGCATGGGACAGGCCATTCGGCCGGCGAGCCTGAGGGTTTGCAAACAGGAGGGATCAATGACGGCAGTTGCAGAACAGGCGCCGGCCAACAGGCTGCGCAAGAACAGTCTTGGCGTCGGCGCCATCACCTTCATGGTGATTTCGGCGGCCGCCCCGCTCACGGCCGTCGCCGGCGGCACGCCGCTCGGCATGCTGATGGGCAATGGCGCCGGCTTTGCCGGCACCTATCTGATCGTGACGGTGCTGCTGCTTTTGTTCGCGGTTGGCTATGTCGCCATGTCACGCCATGTCGGCAATGCCGGCGCCTTCTATGCCTATGCCGCGCGCGGCCTCGGCAGCATGGCCGGCGGCGCTACGGCGCTGATCGCCATCCTGTCCTACAATGCCATGCAGATCGGGGTCATGGGCCTGCTCGGTGCCGCGACATCAGGCCTGTTCGCCGGCTGGGGCATCAATTTGCCCTGGTGGGTGTGGAGCTTCATCGCCATCGCGCTGGTCGCCGTGCTCGGCTATCGGCAGGTCGACCTCTCCGCCAAGATCCTGACGGTGCTGGTGCTGTGCGAATATCTTGTGGTGCTGGTCCTCGACATCGCCATCCTCAAGACCGGCGGCGACAGCGGCCTGTCGGCGGCGCCATTCAGCTGGAGCCAGATCGTCAGCGGCTCGCCGGCCATCGCAATCCTGTTCTGCTTTGCCGCCTTCATCGGTTTCGAGGCGACGACGATCTATGCCGAGGAAGCCCGCGATCCAAAGGTCACCATTCCGCGCGCCACCTATTTTTCGGTCGTGCTGATCGGTGTCTTCTACATGCTCACGGCATGGCTGATGGCGGTCGGCGCCGGTGTCGACAAGCTGCTGCCGACGCTGCAAGGGCTGCAGGATCCGACGACCTTCCTGTTCGGCCTGTCGGATCGTTACGCCGGCACGATGCTGTCGCAGGCGATGAGCATCCTGTTCGTGTCGAGCCTGTTTGCCGGCGTGCTGGCGTTCCACAATGCGGTTGCGCGCTATATCTATGTCTCGGGCCGCGAAAAACTGTTGCCGCAGACGGTCGGCGTGACGCATGCGGTGCACCAGAGCCCGCATGTCGCTTCCATCATCCAGAGCGTGCTCGCCGCGGTCGTCGTCGGCCTCTTCGCCGTGCTCGGCCTCGATCCGGTGCTGGCGCTGTTTTCGTGGCTGACCAATGTCGCGACGCTCGGCGTCATCGTCATGATGGCGGTGGCCTCGCTTGCCGTGGTGATGTTCTTCCGCGCCAATCCATCGACGCAGGAGAACGCGATGAAGACCACCATCCTGCCCGGGCTGACCTTCATCGCCTTCGTCATCATCATCTACCTGATCGTCATCAATTTCGGCAGCCTGTCCGGGGCCGGCGGTTTTCTCGGTGTGTTCCTGCCGGGGCTGGTGCTGATCGCCGCGATCGTCGGCCTGCTGCTGGCCAGCGCGCTGAAGAGCCGCGATCCCATAGCCTTCGAAACCCTCGGCCAGCCGTTGAAAGATTGAGAAAAGCAAAGGGGCGGCGTGCCACGCCGCCCCTTACACCAAGGGGAGTGGCGGATTTGAGCTTTGCCGAAAATATCACCGTCGAGGCATTGGAAGCCGATCCCTACCCGATCTATGCAGAGCTCAGGCGCAGCGCGCCTGTCGCTTTCGTGCCGGCGGTCAATCTGTGGTTCGTCACCCGCTGGAAGGATGTCGAGAGCGTCGCCAAGTCGCCCGACATCTTCTCCGCCGTCGTCGGCTCGTCGCCGGTCGAGCGCTCCTTCGGCAAGCCCACCATCCTGACCACCGATGGCGAGACGCACAAGCAACTGCGCCAAGGCGTCGACCCGAAATACCGGCCGCGCACAGTCGCCGCCTATGCCAGCGACCTCGTGCGGTCGATCGCCGAACCTTTTCTCGATCGGATCGCCAACCAGGGTTCCGCCGAGCTGATGGCCGACTATTTCGAGCCGGTGTCGACGCTCAGCCTGGCGCGCTCGCTCGGCCTTGCCGACATCGACATGCCGACGCTGCGCCGCTGGTTCTATGGCCTTGCCCAGGGCGCCATCAATTTCGAGAACGACCCGAAGCGGCAGGAGATCGCCGACGCGATCAGCGCCGAGGTCGGCGACGCCATCCTGCCGACGCTGGAAAGGCTTGTCCACGCACCGGATGATTCCGCGCTGTCGCATATGCTGCATGACGGCATGCCGGAGGGCACGACGCGGCCAATCGACTTCCTGATGCCGAGCATCAAGGTCATCCTGCTTGGCGGCATGCAGGAGCCCGGACATGGCGCCGGCTCGATCGTCGCCGGCCTGCTGGCCCACCCCGAACAATTGCGGCAGGTGCTCGCCGATCCCGAGACCTTTGTGCCGAAGGCTGTCGATGAAGGTTTGCGCTGGGTGGCGCCGATCGGCACGCAGACGCGGCAGACGACGCGGGCGGTCGAGCTTGGCGGCGTGACGATCCCCGCCGGCGCCGCGGTAGCCGCCCTCGTCTCTTCGGCAAGCCGCGACGAGAGCCGCTTTGCCGATCCCGACCGCTTCGACATCAACCGCGACGAAGGCAACCATGCCGCTTTCGGCTTCGGCCATCATTTCTGCTCGGGCCGGTTCTTCGCACGCGAGCAGATGTGCCTTGCGGTAAGGCTGTTGCTCCAACGCTTCCCCGATCTCAGCCTTGTGCAGGGCAGGGAACCGGTGTTTCGCGGCTGGGAATTCCGCGCGCCCACCACATTGCATGTGTCCCTTGGAGTCCGTCATCCATGATCAGTCAGGTTGCCATCGACACGCTGCGCAAGACGGAGATCGGCGCGCGGGGCCTGTTCATCGATGGCGCACAGACCGAGGCTACAAGCGGCGAAACCCTGCCGGTGACGTCGCCGGTTGATGGCCGCCCGTTTGCCAGTATCGCCGATGGCAATGCCGCCGACATCGACCGCGCGGTCAAGTCGGCGCGCAAGGCGTTCGAGAAGGGCTCGTGGTCGCGATCAGCGCCGGCCTTTCGCAAGAAGGTGCTGACGAAATTCGCCGAGCTGGTCGAAAAGCATGCCGACGAGCTCGCCGTGCTCGGCGTGCGCGACAATGGCACCGAGATCGGCATGGCCTACAAGGCCGAACCGCTCTCGGCGGCAGGCACCATCCGCTACTACGCCGAGGCCATCGACAAGGTCTATGGCGAGATCGCGCCGACGGCCGACAATGTTCTGGGACTGATCCACAAGGAGCCGCTCGGCGTCGTCGGCGTCATCGTGCCGTGGAATTTTCCGCTGATGATCGGCGCCTGGAAGATTGCGCCGGCGCTTGCCGCCGGCAATTGCGTGGTGGTCAAGCCCCCGGAAATCGCTTCGCTCACGCTGCTGCGGCTGGCCGAACTGGCAAGCGAGGCCGGACTTCCCGCCGGTGTGCTCAATGTCGTCACCGGCCGTGGTTCGGTTACCGGCGAGGCGCTCGGCCTGCATATGGATGTCGACGCCATCGCCTTCACCGGTTCCGGCCCGGTCGGCCGGCGGCTGCTCGAATATTCCGCTCGCTCCAACCTGAAACGCGTCTTCCTCGAACTCGGCGGCAAGTCGCCCAACATCGTCTTTGCCGATGCTCCCGACCTAAAACAGGCGGCGGGCGTCTCGGCCAACGGCATTTTTCGCAATTCCGGCCAGGTCTGCGTCGCCGGCTCGCGCCTGCTCGTCCAGGCGTCGGTCTATGACCGTTTCATGGACGAGCTTCTCTTGGCAACGACCCGGCTGAAAGTCGGCGACCCGCTCGATCTCTCCAGCGACATCGGCGCGGTGTCGAGCGCCGAACAGCTGGACAAGAACCTCGGTTTCGTCGCCAGGGCCACGGAAGAAGGTGCCCGTCTCGTCACCGGCGGCGAACGGATCCTGACCGAGACCGGCGGCAGCTACATGGCGCCGACGATCTTCGAGAACGTCACGCAAGACATGCAGCTTGCGCGTGAGGAGGTGTTCGGGCCCGTACTCGGCGTCATGCGCTTCGAAACCGAGGAGGAGGCGGTCCGGCTTGCCAATTCGACCGTCTACGGGCTTGCCTCCGCGGTGTGGACCGCCAACCTCTCCACCGCGCATCGCATGGTGCGCGCCATCAATGCCGGCGTCGTCCACGTCAACACCTATGGCGGCGCCGACATCACCGTGCCGCTCGGCGGCGTCAAGCAGTCGGGCTTCGGCCGCGACAAGTCGCTGCACGCGCTGGAGAAATATCTGGAACTCAAGACCGCGTGGATCGCGCTTTGAGACCAACCGTGGCGCTGGCCTGCCTCCGAATCTGACCTTCCCACGGAGATGCCCAGGATCGCCTTAGATCCGGCGGCGGTCGGCCGAGCGCCGTCTTGTTCTCTCTTCGTTGGAATTTTTGAGAGAATATTCCTGGCTTTGGCGAGAACGGCGAAACGCGTTCTTTGATTAAATCAATAGAATTCCTGACGATGTGATCAAGGCTAGGCAGTCCGCTTGGCCGCATGACTTCACAACTGCAGAGATCAATCATGTCCGACTTCAAAAACACTTTGCCATCTTCCTCAGGGTCAACCATCAACCGGCGCAGCGGCCTGGCTCTGCTGTTCGCATCGGCCGTCGCGGTCGGCAGCCTGATGGCACCGCATGCATCGTTCGCCGAGGACAAGAAGGCGATCAAGGTCGGCATCATCAGCGGCGAGGACGAGGATGTCTGGCGCGTCGTCGTTGCCCAGGCGGCCGAAAAGGGCCTCGCCATCGAGACCGTGGTGTTCAACGACTACACCCAGCCCAACGAGGCGCTGGAGCGCGGCGAAATCGACGCCAACGCCTTCCAGCACCAGCCCTATCTCGACAACCAGATCAAGACTCAAGGCTATCACATCGTGCGTGTCGGCTATACCGGCGTCTGGCCGATCGGCCTCTATTCGAAGAAGTACAAAGCAGTCGCCGACCTGCCCGAGGGCGCGGTCGTCGGCGTGCCGAACGACCCATCCAACGAAGGCCGGGCGCTGCGCGTGCTGCAGAACGAGGGCGTGATCAAGCTGAAAGACGGCACCGGCATTCTGGCCACCACCGCCGACATCGCCGAGAATGCGAAGAAGGTGGTGATCAAGGAACTCGACGCCGGCATCGTCGGCCGCTCGGTCGAGGATCTCGACGCGGCCGTGGTCAACACCGACTGGGCGCTGAAAAGCGGCCTGACGCCGGAAAACCGCATCGCGCAGGAGCCCATCGCCGACAATCCCTACCGCAATTTCATCGCGGTGAAGGCCGGCAACGAGAACGAGGCCTGGGTGAAGACGCTGGTCGCCTCCTATCAGAACGAGGCGGTGAAGGCCGAGTTCGACAAGGTCTACAAGGGCACCGGCCTCAGCGCCTATTGACCCGATCGTCGACCGGAAACCCGGTTCGAGAGCAATAGCGGTCCGCGCTCAGGCGCGGGCCGCGATTGCGTTTTCGGAGAACAGGAACATTCATGAACCAGCATATCACGGCATCCGGAGAAACCGCCGATCCGACGCATGCCCGGCCCGACGCGTCTCAGGACGTCGTGCGCCTCGTCGACCTGAAGCGCCGCTTCGGTGTGACAGCGGCGCTCGACGGCATCTCGCTGACCGTGCGCAAGGGCGAGATCCTCGGTATCATCGGTCGCAGCGGCGCCGGCAAATCGACGTTGATCCGCTGCCTGAACGGGTTGGAACGGCCTGACTCCGGCGAGGTGTTCATCGAGGGCCGCGAGATCAGCCGGCTAGGCGAGCGCGACCTGCAGCCGTTGCGGCGACGCATCGGCATGATCTTCCAGCATTTCAACCTGCTGTCGGCCAAGACCGTCGAGGACAATGTGGCGCTACCGCTCAAGATCGAGGGGCGCCCGAAAGCCGAGAGGCTGAAGCGCGCCGCCGAACTGCTCGATCTCGTCGGCCTGTCGGAGAAAGCAAAAGCCTATCCGGCGTCGCTGTCGGGTGGCCAGAAGCAGCGCGTCGGCATCGCCAGGGCGCTGGCAGCACGGCCGGCGCTGCTTTTGTCGGATGAAGCCACTTCGGCGCTCGATCCGGAGACGACGCGCTCGATCCTTGCGCTGCTCAGGGATATCAACCGGCAGCTCGGCCTGACCATCCTGCTGATCACCCATGAGATGGAGGTGATCCGCTCGATCGCCGACCGCGTGACGGTGATCGATGCCGGGCGCATCGTCGAGCAAGGCCCGGTCTGGTCGGTATTCGCCGACCCGCGCTCGGACATCACCAGGAGCCTGCTCGGCGCCATCCGGCCGCAGCTGCCAGCCGAACTGGCGGCCCGGCTGCTGCCGGCGGCCGGCGCGGAGACGATCCTGCGCGTGGATGTGGCCGGCGAAGCGGCAAGCGGGCCATTGCTGTCCGACCTTGCCACGGCTGTTCCAGGCACCTTCCGCCTCGTCCATGGCGGCATCGACCATATCCAGCAGCAGCCGGTCGGCACGCTGTTCCTTTCGGTTCCCGGCAGCGATGCAAATCATCTCGCTGACATCATCACATTCCTGAAGGCCCGCCAGGCGCGGGTGGAGGTGCTTGGCCATGTCGCCGATCCTGTTTGAACTTCTGCTGCGTTCGATCTGGGAGACGGTGCTGATGACGGCCGCCTCCGGCCTCATCTCGCTGGTCTTCGGCCTGCCGCTCGGCCTGGCCTTGATCGCCACCGAACGCGGCGGGATTGCCGAAAGCCTGTGGGTGAACCGGTCGCTTGGCGCCGTCATCAACGGCTTCCGTTCGGTGCCCTTCATCATTCTTCTGGTCGCGCTCATCCCGGTGACGCGGCTGATCGTCGGCACCTCGATCGGCACATGGGCGGCCATCGTGCCGCTGTCGATCGCCGCCACGCCCTACTATGCGCGCATCGCCGAAGTGTCGCTGCGCGAAGTCGATCGCGGGCTGATCGAGGCGGCGCGCGCCATGGGCGGCAACCGCTGGACGATCATCCGCGAGGTGCTGGTGCCGGAAGCCCTGCCCGGCATTGTCGCCGGCTTCACGGTGACGCTGGTGACGCTGATCGGTGCCTCGGCCATGGCCGGCGCCATCGGTGCCGGCGGCCTCGGCGACCTCGCCATCCGCTACGGCTATCAACGATTTGAGACGTCCATCATGATCGCCGTGGTCATCGTGCTGATCATCCTGGTCTGCGGCATCCAGTGGGCGGGGGACCGGCTGGTGGCGAGGCTGGATCGGCGGGGGTGAAAGACTGGCTGGTGGCACGGCCGCGTACGGGATAGGCGGAGGCATCCCCGCCACCAAACCGTCTGACACCCGGCTTCACCCGCCAAAGCTGCCAAGCCGCGTCGGCTGCGTGTAGTTGCGGTCGACATAGAGCAGGGCCGAACCGCCGCTGCCGTGCCGGACATCGATGACGCGGCCGATCATGACATTGTGCGTGCCGACGATATGCACAGTCTCGATCTCGCAATCGAAATTGACGATCGCATCCGACAGCGCCGGCGTACCGGAGGTCAGCGTCTGCCAGCGTGCGGCGGAGTAGCGCGCTTCCATGTCCCTGGTCGCGCCGGCGAACTTTCCCGCCAGATGCATTTGGTCATGCGTCAGCACGTTGACGCAGAAGCGCTGGTTGGACAGGAACATGGCGGCCTGCGTCGAGCGCCCGTTCATGCACACCAGCAGCGTCGGCGGCTCGTCGGAGACGCTGCACATGGCGGTGGCGGTGAAGCCGCCGCGCCCTGCCGGGCCATCGGTGGTGACGATGTTGACCGGCGCGCAGACCCTCGCCATGGCGTCGCGGAAATCGGTTTTCGAAATCTGCGTGGCCATCTGGTTTCACTCGGCCGTTGAGACAAGCGGATTGAACCAGGTATCGCCCGTCCAGCCATTCTCGTCATAGTCGGCCATGCAGGTGTCGACGAGCTCTTCCATCGCCTTCAGCCGCCCGCCGCGTTCAGCTCCTTTCAGCACCTGCAGCCGCACCTCTTCCGGCGCGCCGGCATAGTTGAGCTCGTAGAGCGCGTGACGGCCGCCGAACTCGGTGCCGGTCGCGTCCCACAAAAGCTTCATGATCTTGATGCGCTCGATGTGGCCCATGTCGTTGGAGCCGCGCACATATTGCGCCAGATACTTGTCGATCTCGGGGTTGTTGAAGTCGCGCACCGACGACGGCAGGTAGATCAGCCCGGACGCGATCACCCGGCGCACGGTGTCGATGACGCGCGGATAGGCTTCCGACATGAAGGTGCGGTAGGCGAGCGCGGCTTCCAGATTGGGCAGCACCGCACCATTCGCCCACGGGATCGGGTTGTAGGCCATGGCGTTGGAAAAGCTCCAGAACATGTGCCGCAGTGCAATGACCTCGCCCAGTGCCGCCTGGTTGCCGCGGAAAGCATCGCCGCCCGTGGCGCGCAGCGCCTTGGCCAGCAGGCCGGCGAGGAAATCGAGCTTGACGGCGAAACGCGTGCAGCCCTGGAAGCAGTAGCCATGCATGAAGCCGGACGCCGGGTGGAAGGACAGGATCTTCTGCGCATCGCGCAGCACCAGCACGTCCTCCCAGGGGATGAAGACATTGTCGAGCACCAGGATCGCGTCGTTCTCGTCGAAGCGTGACGACAGCGGATAGTCGAACGGCGCCGCCACCGTGTTGGCCGTCTGCTCGTAGGAGACGCGGCAGAACATCTTTATCCCCGGCGCATTCATCGGCACGATGAACATCACCGACAGCGACGGATCCTCGGTGACCGTCGCCGATCCCTGCGCCAGGAAGTTATAGTGCGTCAGCGCCGAGGACGTCGCCACCACCTTGGCGCCGGAGACGTAGATGCCGGCATCCGTCTCCTTGGTGATGTGGACGAAGACGTCCTTCACCTGTTCGGCCGGCTTGTGGCGGTCAATCGGCGGGTTGACGATGGCATGGTTCATGAACAGCACGGCTTCCTGGGCACGCCTGTGCCAGGACAGGGCATTGTCCCTGAACGGCCCGTACCAGTCTGCGTTGGCGCCGAGCGTATTCATCAGCGCCGCCTTGTAGTCGGGCGTGCGCCCCATCCAGCCATAGGACATGCGTGACCACTCGGCGATCGCCGTCTGCTGGGCGGCGAGTTCGCCAGAGGATTTGGCGACGCGGAAATATTTGTGGGTGTAGCCGCCCGAGCCGGTGTCGGTCGGCGAAGTCAGCGTGTCCCGTCGCAGGGGATCATGCAGCGCATCGTAGAGGCGCGCCAGCGACCGCGCCGAATTGCGCATCGACGGGTGCGTGGTGACATCGGCAATGCGTTCGCCATTGATATAGACCTCGCGGCCGTCGCGCAGGCTCTCCAGATACTCGGCCCCGGTGAACGGCCGTGCCTTGTCGACGCGGAAGTCTTCTGATCGCATGATGGTCCTCCTCTTGAGTCGCAACACTAGCGCCTTGGGCATGCATTGGTTATGGACGGAACGGCAAAACCGATTGGACTTTTTCAGGCGCCATGAGCCAGAATTCCATCCCCGACTTCTTCGTCTATGGCGAGCCTGTGCGGCCGCTCGATGTCGGTTTCCTGCATGTCGAGACGGTGCTTGCGCGCAGCAATATCCATCTTGGTCAGGTTGCGGCGCACAAGCATCCGCAGATGGGCCAGATCACCTACTGGACCAGCGGCTCCGGCACCTACCGTATCGAAGACCGGTCCTGGGACTTTTCGGCGCCTGCCGTCAGCTTCGTGCCGAGCGCTGTCGTGCATGGCTTCTCGATCGGACCCGGCACCGATGCCATCGTCGTCTCGGTCGCCGACGGCGCGCTCGCGGCCATCGCCGCTCACAGCCTGCTGCCGCTGGACAGGCCGGTCTTTGCCGACGGTCTGCCACGACACGCAGCGTGGGCGAGACTGGCGGCGGTGCTGGAGATGATCGCCGCCGAATATGCCGAGGCGCAAGCCGGCAATGACAGGGTCCTGCCGGCGCTGATCGCCGTCGCACTCTCCCAAATTGCGCGCCTCAGCCCCGGCGTGACCGCCTCCGCCGCCTCTTCCGATGCTTCGCTGGCGCGGGGCCTGCGTCGGCTCGCCGACACGCATTTCCGCGACAACTGGCCGGTCGATCGCTACGTCGAGGCGCTGGCCACCACGCCGCATCTTCTCGACAAGGCTGCCCATGCGGTTCTGGGCGCCGGCGTCAAGCGGGTCGTCAGCGAAAGGCGGCTGCTGGAGGCCAAGCGCCTGCTGCTGTTCACCGTACGCACGGTGGAGGACATCGCCTACGAGATCGGCTTCGACGACCCGGCGTATTTTTCACGGTTCTTTCGCGCGCGAGTCGGCGAAGCGCCCGCCGCCTGGCGCCGGAAGCACTTGCAGGGCCATTGATCCTGCGTGAAATGCAGACCCCGTGACGCGCAATCCTCGATGTTGCAGCCACAGCCACTTTTTCGTGAAGCTGAACGGGTTGATCCCTTCGCCTGCCTGCCTAGGTAGAAAGGAGCGGCGGGTGCCACGCAAATCTGACATCGGACCAATCTGACGGTCGGCATGATATTTTCCTGCATTCAAAAGCTTGCCCTTCCTATTCTCTTCGTTGGCATCCAGTCTTCCTGCGTCGTTCCCGACGATACGTCGCGCGTGGCCAAGGTTGACCCCACCGCGGCGGCGGCTCGCAAGGAGATGGTCGGCCTCAGCGAAGCCGACGTCCGCATGTGCGCGGGGTTTCCGACCGCCACCGCGGACGCCGGCCGATCGGGCCAGATCTGGTCCTATAAGCGCGTCGTTCAGCGCGGCAATCTCAGCATCGTCGTCCCAACCATGGCATTGGGCGCGATCCCGGCGGTCGGTGGCTCCGTCAATGTCGCTCCCGGCGGTTATTGCGATACGCAAATTCGCATGGTCGACGGTCGCGTCGCCGAAGTTGCCTACGCCGGCGACAACAATATGCCGAACAGGCGCGACGCGCTTTGTGTCAGCACGGTGGACGCCTGCGTGACCTATGCGCGTCAACACGGTCAGAGGCCAGTGGCAGCGAAACGGCGATGACGGTCACGCAAATATCGTTGAGGGCTTGACTGACCCGCCGGACAGAATACGCTAGCGCAAAATACCGGCTCTGATCGCCGGGCGGCAAGAATGCCTCGTATGCCTCGCCCTCCCGGCGCTGGCTGCGAGGCATTGTCATTTTGGGGATCTGTTTGAAACGGCGTATCGAGATCGGCATCCTATATTCCCGCTCGGGGAGCTATCAGCTCGTCTCCGATGCGTGCCGCATCGGCGCCATGCGCGCCATCGCCGACATCAACGCCGATCGCAGCTCAGGTATCGAACTGGTGCCGGTCGAGCGCGATCCGCAAAGCAATGCCGACCGCTACGCAACGCTGTGCGAGGATATTTTCAGGACCAGCAGCGCGCGCCATGTCGTCGGGTGCGTCACCTCGTGGAGCCGCAAGGAAACCATTCCGGTGCTCGAGAAGGCGGGCGGCATGCTGTGGTACGCCTGCCCCTATGAGGGCTTCGAGGCCAACGAGCACGTCGTCTACATGCACGCCTGCCCCAACCAGCATCTGGTGCCGTTGATGGCGCATGTCGTGCCGCGTTTCGGCGCCAACGGTTTCCTGCTTGGCTCGAACTATATCTGGGGCTGGGAGATGAACCGCGTCGCCCGCGACCTGATCGCCGATGCCGGCGGCAAGGTTCTGGGCGAACGCTATCTGCGCATCGGCGAGACCGACGTGTCGCGTCTGATCGCGGAAATCCGCGCCACGCGGCCGAACTTCATCCTCAACAACCTGATCGGCACCTCGTCCTACGCCTTCCTCGCGGCCTATCGCGACCTAGGTCACGAGGATGCCGCCTTCAGTCCCGAGACTTGTCCCGTCATCTCCTGCAACCTCACCGAAGGTGAGCTGCCGGCGATCGGTGAATCCGGCAAGGGACATCTATCGGTCGGGCCGTACTTCGCGCCGCGGCCGGCCGCCTTCGCCTCGTCTTTCGAGGCCTCCGCCTATGCCTCCGTGCAGGTGATGGCCGACGTGCTCTCCAGCAATCCCGAAGCCGGTCCGGCGGAATTTTCCAGAGCCTTCGCAGAACGCCGCTTCTCCACCCGGCTCGGGCCGATCGCCATCGACGCGCACTCGCAGCACGCCACATTGCCGGTGATCATCGGGCGGATCGCGGACGGCTTCTTCGAGGTCGTCAGCCGCGAAGACGAAGTCGCGCCGGATCCCTATCTGTCGCGCTACGACCCGGCAAAAACATTCGGCCGCCCACGCCTGAGGGTGGTGTCGTGACGAGAGCCCCACGCATCCCCAATCTCGGCGGCGCCAAGGCGTTTATCCTGCATCGCCCGCATCCGACGGTGCAGGCGATCACCAGGCAATTGTCGGCCATCGGCCTGATCACGCTGGACTGCTGGCCGGAACTGCCGCCCGAGGCGCTGGCGGCCGATTTCGTGTTCTTCGACGCCGATCTCGGTTTCGACGAGCAGTTCCCCTGGAAGCCGGGCGAGGCGCCGATGCCGCTGGTGGCGCTGATCGGCTCCGAGGCGCCGGGCCGCATCGAATGGGCGCTGTCGCACAAGGCCGATGCCCAGCTCCTGAAGCCGGTCGGCAATGCCGGCGTCTACAGCGCGCTGCTGATCGCGCGCCAGAGTTTCGAGGCGCGAAAACACCTGGCCAGTGAGATTGCCTCGCTTCGCCAGCGCGTCGCCGAGCGCCAGACCATCGTGCGCGCGGTCACCGCACTGGCGAAAGGCACCGATGACGGCCGCGCCTATGCGCAGCTTCGCTCGCTGGCTATGAGCTGGCAGATCAGCGTCGAGGATGCCGCGCGGCGGATCGTGGCAATGACAAGTGAAGAAGCAACAGGGGAAGAAGGCGGCGATGACCAGTCCCATCGCGCCTGATCTCACCGCGCCAGGGCGCATGCCGGTCAAACCACGCGCCGGCGTCTGGCGCCGGCTGGTCAGGCGCCGTCTCGCACTGCTTGGGCTGATGATCGTCGCCATTGTCGTTGCCGGCGCCGTGCTGGCGCCATGGCTGACTGGCTATGATCCCAACGAGCAGATGTTCGACGGCCTGACCATCGAGGGCTCGCCCTTGCCGCCGGATGCAAAATTCTGGCTGGGCACCGACCTGCTCGGCCGTGACCTGTTGACCCGCATCCTCTACGGCGCCCGCACCTCGCTGATCATCGGCATCGTCGCCAATGGCGTGGCGCTGTTCATCGGCACGCTGGTCGGTGTTGTCGCCGGCTATTTCCGTGGCTGGATCGGCAGCGCGCTGATGCGCTTCACGGATTTGATGATGGCGTTTCCGGCACTGCTGCTCGCCATTTGCCTGGCGGCGGTGTTCGAGCCCAGCCTGTGGATCGTCGCCATGGTCATCGCGCTGGTCAACTGGGTGCAGACCGCCCGCGTCATCTACACCGAAACCTCTTCGCTGGCCGAGCGCGAATTCATCGACGCCGAACGCACCATAGGGGCGAGTGCACCGCGCATCCTGTTTCGCCATATCCTGCCGCATCTGCTGCCGACCATCATCGTCTGGGGCACGCTCGGCATCTCGACCACGGTGCTGCTCGAGGCGACACTCTCCTTCCTCGGCATCGGCGTGCAGCCGCCGACGGCGTCGTGGGGCAACATCATCTTCGAGAACCAGACCTATTTCCAGGCCGCACCCTGGCTGGTGTTCTTCCCCGGTGCCGCGATCCTGGCGCTGGCGCTGGCCTTCAACCTGATCGGCGACGCACTGCGCGACATCCTCGATCCGACGCAGAGGGGCCGGGCATGATCGCCTATCTCGGCCGCCGCCTGATCCAGTCGCTGCTGATCCTGCTCGGCGTCTCGCTGATCACTTTCGCGCTGCTCTATCTCCTGCCCGCCGATCCGGTGCGCCAGATCGCCGGTCGCAGCGCCACGCCGCAGACGGTCGAGAACATCCGCCAGCAGCTCGGCCTCGACCAGCCCTTCATCGTCCAGTACTGGCGCTATCTCACGAAGCTCATCAGCGGCGATCTCGGCCGCTCCTACATCCAGCGCTCCGAAGTCACCGAGCTGATCGTCTCACGGCTGCCGGCCAGCTTGTTGCTGATGGTCGGCGCCATCCTGTGCGAGCTGCTGCTCGGCCTGAGCATGGGCCTGATCGCTGCCGTCAAGCGCGGTACCGCCACCGACCAGACGCTGATGGTCGCCTCCTTCGTCGGCGTTTCGGCGCCGCAATTCGTCGTCGGCCTGCTGCTGCTCTACGTCTTTGCCGTGCGGCTCAGCTGGTTCCCGATCGGCGGCTATGGCACCTGGCGTCATCTCGTGCTGCCGTCGCTGACCATGGGCATACTCGGCGCCGGCTGGTACGCCCGCATGATGCGCTCGTCGATGATCGATGTTCTGCGCCAGGATTATGTCCGCACCGCCCGCGCCAAGGGCCTGGCGCGGCGAGCCATCCTGTTCCGCCATGCACTGCCCAACGCCATCCTGCCGGTCATCGCCATGATCGGCATCGACATCGGCATCTTCATGGGTGGCATTGTCGTCGTCGAAAGCGTGTTCGGCTGGCCTGGCATTGGCCAGCTGGCGTGGCAGGCCATCCAGCGCGTGGACATCCCGATCATCATGGGCGTCACCCTGATCTCGGCCTTCGCCATCGTGCTCGGTAATCTGCTGGCCGACGTCATCGCGCCCTTCATCGACCCCCGCATCAAGCTCAGATGAAAATGAAAACCAGATAGAGAAAGGGAACATAAAAATGAAAAAGTTTCTCGCATCCACGGTAGCGGTATCGGCGCTGGCGCTGATGCTCGGCATGACAAGTGTTCGCGCCGAAGACGCCGTCGACCCGAACGCCAAGCAGGGCGGCGCCATCACCATCACCTACAAGGACGATGTCGCCACGCTCGATCCGGCGATCGGTTATGACTGGCAGAACTGGTCGATGATCAAGAGCCTGTTCGACGGGCTGATGGACTACGAGCCGGGCACCACCAATTTGAAACCCGACCTCGCCGAAAGCTACGAGATCTCGCCCGACGGCAAGACCTTCACCTTCAAGCTGCGCCATGGCGTGAAATTTCACAATGGCCGCGAAATGACCGCCGACGACGTGAAATATTCGCTCGACCGCGTCACCAATCCAAAGACCCAGAGCCCCGGCGCCGGCTTTTTCGGCTCGATCAAGGGCTATGACGATGTCGCCGCCGGCAAGGCCGAGAGCCTCTCCGGCGTCACCGTCGTCGACCCCTACACGGTCAAGTTCGAACTGACCCGCCCCGACGCAACCTTCCTGCATGTCATGGCCATCAACTTCTCGCATGTCGTGCCGAAGGAAGAGGTCGAGAAATACGGCGCCGATTTCGGCAAGCATCCGGTCGGCACCGGCGCCTTCAAGCTCGCCGAGTGGACACTCGGCCAGCGCATCGTCTTCGAGCGCAATGCGGACTATTGGCACAAGGGCCTGCCGCATCTGGACAAGATCACCTTCGAGATCGGCCAGGAGCCGATCGTTGCGCTGCTGCGCCTGCAGAAGGGCGAGATCGACGTGCCCGGCGACGGCATTCCGCCGGCAAAATTCCAGGAGGTGATGGCTGATCCCGAGCAGAAGGCGCGCGTCGTCGAAGGCGGCCAGCTGCACACCGGCTATGTCACCATGAACACCACCATGGCGCCGTTCGATAATGTGAAGGTGCGCCAGGCGGTCAACATGGCGATCAACAAGGCGCGCGTGATCCAGATCATCAACGGCCGCGCCGTGCCGGCCAATCAGCCGCTGCCGCCGTCGATGCCGGGCTACGACAAGGAATACAAGGGCTATCCCTATGACGTCGCCAAGGCCAAGGCCCTGCTTGCCGAGGCCGGCCATCCCGATGGTTTCGAGACGCAATTGTTCGCCATGAACACCGATCCCAACCCGCGCATCGCCCAGGCGATCCAGCAGGACCTGGCGGCCATCGGCATCAAGGCCAGCATCCAGTCGCTCGCCCAGGCAAACGTCATTGCCGCCGGCGGCGACAAGGCCGGCGCACCGATGATCTGGTCCGGCGGCATGGCCTGGATCGCCGATTTCCCCGATCCGTCGAACTTCTACGGCCCGATCCTCGGCTGCGCCGGTGCGGTGCCGGGCGGCTGGAACTGGTCGTGGTATTGCAACAAGGATCTCGACGCCAAGGCGGCCGAGGCCGACTCGGTGGTCGATCCCGCCAAGGCTGGCGAACGCGACAAGATGTGGAGCGCCATCTACGACAAGGTGATGGAGGACGCGCCTTGGGCGCCGGTCTTCAACGAGCAGCGCTTCACCATGAAATCGGCGCGCATGGGCGGCGCCGACAACCTCTATGTCGACCCGGTCCATATCCCGATCAACTACGACAATGTGTACGTAAAAGATGTGCAATAACTGCGACTACACCATCCACGGGCGCCAACATCATTTCGGCTGGGACAATTCGTTTGCCCCGGCCGAGCGGGTGGCGCCCGGCTCGACCATCGAGTTCCAGTGCCTCGATTCCTCCGGTGGCCAGTTGCAGGCCGACAGCACGGTCGCCGACGTCGCCAAGCTCGACTTCGCCACCGTCAATCCGGTGACCGGGCCGATCTTCGTCGAGGGCGCCGAGCCGGGTGACGCACTGAAGGTGACGATCGAGATGTTCAAACCGTCCGGCTTCGGCTGGACGGCCAACATTCCGGGCTTCGGGCTGCTCGCCGACGACTTCAAGGAGCCGGCGCTGAACATCTGGAAGTACGACGCTGCCTCGCTCGAGCCGGCGCTGTTCGGCAAAAATGCGAGGGTGCCGCTGAAACCCTTCGCCGGCACCATCGGCAACGCCCTGGCGGAAAAGGGTCACCACTCGGTGGTCCCGCCAAGACGCGTCGGCGGCAATCTCGACATCCGCGATCTCGCCGCCGGCACCACGCTGTACCTGCCGGTGGAAGTGGCGGGCGCGCTGTTTTCGGTCGGCGACACCCATGCCGCGCAAGGTGATGGCGAGGTCTGCGGCACGGCGATCGAAAGCCCGATGAACGTCGTGCTCAAGCTCGATCTGGTCAAGGACGCCAGGCTGAAGACGCCGCGCTTCACCACGCCAGGCCCGGTGACGCGCCATCTCGACGCCAAGGGCTATGAGGTGACGACGGGAGTTGGGCCGGACCTGATGACGGGTGCAAAGGAGGCGGTTGCCCAGATGGTCGACCTGCTTTCCACCCGCTACAGAATAGACCCCGTCGAGGCCTACATGCTGGCCTCGGTCTGCGGCGATCTCCGCATCAGCGAGATCGTCGACATGCCGAACTGGGTGGTGTCGTTCTACTTCCCGCGCTGCGTGTTTGAATGAGGTTGGGCCGGCGCTGCACCCCCCTCTGTCCTGCCGGACATCTCCCCCGCAAGGGGGGAGATCGGATGTCACGACGGGCTTCGCCACTTTTCAACGGTGACGAATGGACGCCGCGGCAAAGCCGCCAATCTCCCCCCTTGCGGGGGAGATGTCCGGCAGGACAGAGGGGGGTGTGCCGGAGTAAATCCCCCTCCGGGTCACACGCGCAATGATCGCCGCCAGCAAACCCATACTCGACATCGCCAACCTCTGCGTCAGCGTGCGCGGTGAGGACGGCGAGCGCGAGGTCGTCTCCGACCTGTCGCTGACTTTGGCGCGTGGCGAGACGCTCTGCATTGCCGGTGAATCCGGCTCCGGCAAATCGATGACCGCACTGGCGATCATGCAGCTTCTGCCGCAGCCTGCCGCCCGGATTTCATCCGGCAAAGTCCATCTGGGCGATACAGATCTGACGACTCTGGACGAGCGCCGGATGCGGCGCATCCGCGGCGACCGCATCGCCATGATCTTCCAGGAGCCGATGACCTCGCTCAACCCGGTGCTGTCGATCGGCCGGCAGCTCACCGAATCCATCGAGGCACACACCAGCCTGTCGCAGGGCGAAGTCCGCCAGCGCGCCATCGAGGCTCTGAAAGCGGTGCGCATTTCGGAAGCCGAAAGCCGGCTGAAGCAGTTTCCGCACGAACTGTCCGGCGGCATGCGCCAGCGGGTGATGATCGCCATGGCGCTGGCGCTCGAGCCGGACGTGCTGATCGCCGACGAGCCGACGACGGCACTTGACGTCACCGTGCAAGGCGAGGTGCTGGAGCTGCTGCGCGACCTGCAGCGCCAGCACGGCACCAGCGTCATCCTGATCACCCACGACATGGGCGTGGTCGCAGAGATGGCCGACCGCGTCATCATCATGCGGCATGGCCGCATGGTCGAAGAGGGGAAAACCGCCGACATTTTTTCCAGGCCACAAGCCGACTACACGCGCGAACTGCTTGCCGCCGTACCGCGCATCGGCAGCGGCGTCGGCCGACAGACATCCAGGGAGGCCGAGGCGACGACGGCATCGGCCAATGTCGCCGAGGTCAAGGACCTGCATGTCCGCTTCGACCTGCATGGCGGTTTCTTCGGTCGGGTCAACCGGCGCGTTCACGCCGTCGAAGGCGTTAGCTTTTCGATCGCGGCCAACGAGACGCTGGCGCTGGTCGGCGAATCCGGTTGCGGCAAGTCGACCACCGCCAAGGCGCTGGCCGGACTGGTGCCCTACAGCGGAGGCGTCGTCATCGGCGGCCGCAATTTGTCTGGCCTTGGCCGCGACGAGCGTAAGGCGGTGCGCCGCGACGTGCAGATGATTTTTCAGGATCCCTACGCCTCGCTCGACCCGCGCATGCGCGTCGGCGAACTCGTCGCCGAGCCGCTGCTGATCCATGGCATCGCCTCGAAGCAAGAGCGCAGCGACCGTGTGGCCGCGCTGTTCGAGCGCGTCGGCCTGTCGGCCGATCAGATGGAACTCTATCCGCATGAATTCTCCGGCGGCCAGCGCCAGCGCGTCTGTATTGCGCGTGCCCTTGCGCTGCGGCCGAAGCTGATCATCGCCGACGAAAGCGTCTCGGCGCTCGACGTCTCGGTGCAGGCGCGCGTGCTCGATCTGTTGAAGGAATTGCAGCGCGAATTCGGCGTCGCCTATCTCTTCATCTCGCATGACATGGCTGTGGTCGAGAACATCTCCGACCGCGTCGCCGTCATGTATCTCGGCCAGATCGTCGAGATGGGCACGCGCGACCAGGTCTTTTCCAACCCGCGTCATCCCTACACCAGGCGGCTGATCGAAGCCGTGCCCGTGCCCGATCCGGCTAAGCGGCGAAGCCGCTTCGCCCGCCTCGACCAGGAGATCCCGAGCGCCACCCGCAGGATCGGCGAGGCGCCGTTGAAACTGGCGCTGAGGGATGTCGGCAACGGCCACCTCGTCGCCGCCGAGGGCTGAGGCAAGTACCGCCGCGGGTCGCGGTTCACGTGTTTGTGTTTCTATCTCGGGCTCAACGCCGGCATTCTGTCCCCAAAGCGCATCGCTTCGAACACGAAATCCGGGACGGCCTCTTGCCCTCTGTCCCTATCTTCCTCATGTTCAATACCATTGCGATGATCGATCGTAGGAGGGTCGGTCGGATTCATCGCTATGGGAGGAAGTCAACCATGAAGGTAAGCCTTTTCGTTTCCGCGGCACTTCTCGCCGCATCCGCGATCCCCGCCTCGGCCGCCGACATTTCCGACGGCAAGGTCAAGATCGGCATCCTCAACGACCAGTCGGGCGTCTATGCCGATTTCGGCGGCAAGTGGTCGGTCGAGGCGGCCAAGATGGCGGTCGAGGATTTCGGCGGCAAGGTGCAGGGAGCGCCGATAGAAATCATCAGCGCCGACCACCAGAACAAACCGGATATCGCCTCCAACATCGCGCGGCAGTGGTACGACACCGAGCAGGTCGATGCCATCATGGAACTGACGACCTCTTCGGTGGCGCTCGCCGTCCAGGGGATTTCCAAGGAAAAGAAGAAGATCGACATCGTCACCGGCGCGGCGACCACGGAGCTGACCGGCAAACAATGCTCGCCTTACGGCTTTCACTGGGCCTATGACACACATTCGCAGGCGGTGGGAACCGGCGGCTCTCTCGTGCAGCAGGGCGGCGACAGCTGGTTCTTCGTCACCGTCGACTATGCATTCGGCTATTCGCTGAAGGATCAGACCACCAAGTTCGTCGAGAGCCATGGCGGCAAGGTGCTGGGCGAGGTGCGTTATCCCCTGGGATCGACCGATTATTCGTCCTTCCTGCTGCAGGCGCAATCGTCGGGCGCCAAGGTCATCGGCCTGGCCAATGCCGGCCTCGATACCTCCAACTCGATCAAGCAAGCGGCCGAATTCGGCATCGTGCAGGGCGGTCAGCGTCTTGCCGCACTCCTGTTCACGCTGGCCGAGGTGCATGGGCTTGGCCTTCAAGCGGCGCAGGGCGTTGTGCTGACCGAAGGCTATTATTGGGATCGCGACGACAAGAGCCGCGAATTCGGGCAGCGCTTTTTCAAGCGCACCAACCGCATGCCGAACATGATCCAGGCCTCGACCTATTCGGCGGTGACGCAGTACCTGAAAGCGATCGACAAGGCCGGCACGGACGAGACCGAAGCGGTCGCCAAGCAACTGCATTCGATGCCCGTGGACGACGCCGCGATAACCAACGGCAAAGTGCAGGCGGACGGCAACATGGTCCATGACATGTACCTCTATCAGGTCAAGTCGCCAGCCGAGAGCACCCAGGAGTGGGACTACTACAAATATCTCGCCACCATTCCTGGCAACGAGGCCTTCCTTAGCGAAAAGGAAAGCGGCTGTCCGACGGCCGGCCAGTGATCGGCGCGGCCGATGGCGCCGACTGACCTGAGCGCGAACGAGCCGCCTGTGGTGCTTTCCGCCCGCGGGTTGCGGCGCGACTTTGCCGGCTTCATCGCCGTCAAAAACGTCGATCTCGATGTCCGCCATGGCAACATCCCTGCCCTGATCGGACCCAACGGCGCCGGCAAGACGACCGTCTTCAACCTGCTCACCAAGTTCCTGGCGCCGACCAGCGGCAGGATCGAGCTGCTCGGCCACGACATCACCCGCACCTCGCCGGCCAGGGTCGCGCGGATGGGCCTGGTGCGCTCGTTCCAGATATCGGCGATTTTTCCGCACCTCAGCGTGCTCGACAATGTGCGCGTCGCGCTGCAGCGGCCGGGCGGGCTCAGCGTTCAGTTCTGGCGCTCGCTGGCGGCGCTCGACCGGCTGACGCCGCGCGCCGAGGAATTGCTGCGCTCGGTCGGTCTCGACGACGCCAGGAACAGGCTCGCCGGCGACCTTTCCTATGGCAGGAAACGCGTGCTCGAGATCGCTACGACCCTGGCGCTCGATCCGAAAGTGCTGCTGCTGGACGAGCCGATGGCCGGCATGGGGCATGAGGACGTGGCCACGGTTTCCAGCCTCATCCGTTCGGTGGCCAGGGATCGCGCCGTGCTGATGGTCGAGCACAATCTGACCGTCGTGGCCGACCTTTGCGACTGGATAACGGTCATGCAGCGCGGCGAGGTGCTGGCCGCCGGCGACTACGCCACCGTCAGCCGCGACGAGCGCGTCAAGATCGCCTATATGGGCACCGCCGATGACTAGTGCCGCACCTCTGCTTGCAGTCAGCGGCCTCAACGCCTGGTATGGCGAGGGCCATGCGTTGCACGGCGTCGATCTGGAGGTGTTTGCCGGCGAGACGGTCACGCTGCTCGGCCGCAACGGCGTCGGCAAGACGACGACGCTGCGCGCCATCATGGGGCTGATCCGCAAGCGAACCGGCCGGATCGCTTTCGACGGCCAGGATCTGATGCGGCTGCCGCTGCACCGGACCGCGCATCAAGGCATCGGCTTCGTGCCGGAGGAGCGCGGCATCTTCGCGACGCTGACCGTCGACGAGAACCTGGTTCTGCCGCCGGTCGTCGCGCAGGGCGGCATGAGCGTCGAGGAGATTTTCGACCTGTTCCCCAATCTGAAGGAGCGGCGCAACAGTCCAGGCACGAGGCTGTCGGGCGGCGAACAGCAGATGCTGGCGATCGCGCGCATGTTGAGAACCGGTGTGAAAATGCTGCTTCTCGACGAGCCGACGGAGGGTTTGGCCCCCGTCATCGTGCAGCGCATTGGCGCGTTGCTGGCGACGTTGAAAAAGCGCGGCATGACGATCCTACTGGTGGAGCAGAACTTCCGCTTCGCCAGCCGTGTCGCCGATCGTTTCTATCTGATGGAGCACGGCAAGGTGGTGGCGGGGTTTCCGGTCGGCGAGCTGCCGGACCGCATGACGCAGCTCCACGAAGTCCTGGGTGTATGATGGCGCCATGACGATGATCTTCGGCATCCCCGTTCAGGCTTTCCTCGGCCAGTTGCTGGTCGGCCTGATCAACGGCTCGTTCTACGCCATGCTGAGCCTGGGCCTGGCTGTCATATTCGGCCTGCTGCGGGTCATCAATTTCGCCCATGGCGCCCAATATATGCTCGGCGCCTTCGTCGGTTATCTGCTTCTCACCTATCTCGGCATCGGCTACTGGCCCGCCTTGATCCTTGCGCCGCTGATCGTCGGTGCCTTCGGCATCGTGGTCGAGCGCCTTGCGCTGTCGAGACTGTACGATCTCGATCCGCTCTACGGCCTGCTCTTCACCTTCGGCCTCGCGCTCGTGCTCGAAGGCATCTTCCGCTACTATTACGGCGTCTCGGGAAACCCCTACGCCGTGCCGCCGCTGCTTTCGGGAGGCACCAATCTCGGCTTCATGTTCCTGCCCAACTATCGCGGCTGGGTCGTCGTCGCCTCGCTGATCGTCTGCTTCGGAACCTGGGCGCTGATCGAGAAGACCAGGCTCGGTTCCTACCTGCGCGCCGCGACGGAGAATCCCCGCCTCGTCCAGGCTTTCGGCGTCAACGTGCCCTTGCTGCTGACCCTGACCTACGGCCTCGGCTCCGCGCTGGCCGGGCTTGCCGGGATTCTGGCAGCGCCGATCTATCAGGTGAGCCCGCTTATGGGGTCGGATCTCATCATCGTCGTCTTCGCCGTCGTCGTGGTCGGCGGCATGGGATCGATCCTTGGCGCCATCGTCACCGGCTACATGCTTGGCCTTGCCGAAGGCCTGACCAAGGTCTTCTACCCCGAGGCCTCCAACCTCGTGGTCTTCGTCATCATGGCGATTGTGCTTCTGGTCCGGCCGGCCGGCCTGTTCGGAAGGGACGCCTGACATGTCGGAACTGACGCTTCGCGAGACATCGGCCAAAACCTCGGCACGGCTTGAATGGACGCTGGTCGGGCTCGGCATCCTGGCGCTGCTGGTGGCGCCTTTCCTGGTCTATCCGATCTTCCTGATGAAGATGCTGTGCTTCGCGCTGTTTGCCTGCGGGTTCAATCTTCTGCTTGGTTACACCGGGCTGCTGTCATTCGGCCACGCAACCTTCTTTGGCGGCGCCGCCTACTTCACCGCGCATGCCGTCAAGGTCTGGGGCTGGCCGCCGGAAGCCGGCATTCTGCTCGGCATGGCGGGTGCGGCCTTGCTCGGCCTCGTCATGGGCTTCTTCGCCATTCGCCGGCAAGGCATCTATTTCGCCATGATCACGCTGGCACTGTCGCAGATGTTCTTCTTCTTCTGCGTGCAAGCGCCGTTCACGCAAGGCGAGGACGGCATTCAGGGCATACCGCGCGGCATGCTGCTAGGCGTCCTCGACCTGAACGTCTCGCTGAACATGTATTATTTCGTGCTGGCGGTGTTCCTGATCGGCGTCTTCGCCATCTGGCGCATCGTCAATTCGCCATTCGGCATGATCCTGCGCTCGATCCGGGAAAACGAGAATCGCGCCATTTCGCTGGGCTATTCCGTCGCCAACTACAAGCTCGGCGCCTTCGTCATGTCGGCGGCGCTGGCCGGGCTGGCCGGCTCGCTCAAGGCGATCGTCTTCCAGTTCGCCACGCTCACCGACGTCACCTGGCAGATGTCGGGCGAGGTGATCCTGATGACGCTTCTCGGCGGCATCGGTACGATGGTCGGGCCGATCATCGGCGCCAGCCTTGTCATCGGCCTGGAAAACACGCTTGCCACTTCCGGCTTTCCGGTGACCATCGCCACCGGCCTGATCTTCATGGTGTGCGTGCTGATCTTCCGGCGCGGCATCGTCGGCGAATTTTACGCGCGGATTTTCGGGCGGGCGGGAAAGGACTGATCAGCTGCAGGTTGGTGGGACGCGGTTTGCGCGTGGTGACATGCGTCACCACAATGAGCACCTGTCCGGATTCTTCAGAAAACTATAGACCTCGATCAATCGAGGCGACTGCTTGCGACCTGGGGCAATCGCGACCCCATCGGAACGGGTGAGCACTGCTGTGGACAAATCGTGATGCGTGCATTCTTTCGATTGGTTGCGGTTATGACCGTGGTGTCCGGCGTGACCGGCTGCACCAGCATTTCCTACTACGCGCAGTCCGTGCAAGGTCATCTGCAGATCATGACCGCACGCCAGGATGTCGGAAAACTGATCGAGGATCCTTCGACGCCGAAGGCGTTGCGCGCCCGAATGGCATCGGCGAGCGCTATACGACAGTTCGCAACGGATGAACTGGCGCTGCCCGACAACAACAGCTACCGCAGCTATGTCGACATTGGTCGGGACTCGGTGACATGGGCTGTCTTCGCCGCGCCGGCATTTTCGCTGACGCCGCGAACATGGTGTTTTCCTGTTTTCGGCTGTGTTCCCTACCGGGGGTATTTCTCCAGGAAGTCCGCGACTGAAACCGCTGTCGAACTTCAAGAACAGGGCATGGACGTCTATGTGACGGGCATCACTGCATATTCCACGCTCGGCTGGTCAAGTGACCCGCTGCTAAGCACGATGTTCGGCGAGGATAAAACCTATCTTGCAGCGCTGATTTTCCATGAACTCGCCCACCAGCGCGTCTACGTGCACGACGATTCCGCATTCAACGAGGCGTTCGCTGTCGCCGTCGAAACAACCGGCGTGAGAAAATGGTTGCGCATGACTGGCGATACCGCCGCATTGCGCCGTTACGAAGCCGCCCGGAGACGCAAGGCTGAATTTCTTGCGCTGGTGTCGCGGACCCGGGACGAGTTGGCGCAAGTCTATTCCAACGCCGGCACCTCGGAGCAAAAACTGGCCGCAAAGACGGCCGCTATTGAACGGCTGCGGATGCGCTACCGGCACATGCGCGACAGACGCTGGGGCCGATACCGGGGATACGATGCCTGGTTCGCCTCCCCGATCAACAACGCGAAGCTCGCCGCGACGTCCGTTTATAGCGATCGGGTGACCGCGTTTCTGCGCCTGTTCGACTTGTGCTCGGGCGACTATGTCAGGTTCTATGCATCGGTCCGGCGGATTGGCGCACTGGACGAAGCTCACCGCGTCGAAGCACTTGCCGCGGCAGATCGCTGTTATTGAGTCAGCCCGTGAGGCGTCCACGAAACAACGTGCAGCCGTCCGTCAGGCGCGACCTGGAGATATCCCGGAATCCGGCCTCGGTCATCCACGCGCGATACTGACCCTCAGTGTACGATTCGCCGTGGCGATAGAGGTTCAGGAAGGTGAGATTGAGAAAGACACCCTCTGGCGGGCCGAGGCGGTCGTCATCGACGACACCCCACCCGGCAATTGCGATCTCGCCGCCATGTGTAAGGCAACGCGCCGCGTTCAGGATCGAACTGCGCGCCTGGTCCGGCGGAAGCACCTGGACGACGGCCTTCAGGATCGCCAGATCGTGCCGACCGACCGATGGCGCGACGGTTATGTCCCCCTCTTCGACAACCACGTCGTCGGCACCGTATTCCGACAGGATGGCTGGCGCGACCGCTGAGACCGTCGGCAGTTCCATCAGCGTCGCCGCAATGTGCGGCCACCGCTCGCGAAGCCCGACCAGTATGGTCCCGGCACCCCCGCCGATGTCGATCACCGAACCGACCGCCGAGAGGTCCATCTCCTGGGCCAGATGTCGGCCGAAAATCACCCCACCCGGTGCGAGCATGCGGCTGAAGGCCGCCGCGGCCTCAGGTCCCGCTTCGGAAAAGTCGTGCAGCGCAGCCGGCCGGTTCTGCCGCAGCGACTCGGCGGTTAGTAGGTCGGCTCCCCAGAGCTCGCGCAGGAGCGCATGATCGCCGCCGCGATAGCTTGGCTTGGACGCATCGAGGAAGGCCGACGCTTCGGCTCCGTTGCGAAATTCACCATCCTTGACTTCAAGGAGGCCGATGCTGGCGAGCGCGTAGAGGAGCCGCGACAGACGATCGGGTTCGACTTTGAGCGTGGCCCCGAGGCTGTCAGCAGTCAGCGCGCTTTCACCGAGCCGGGTGAAGATGCCAAGGTCCAATCCGGCGCGAAGCGCCAAGGCGGGGGGCACCGCTGCGATCAGCTTGTCGATCCGGTCAGAATCCACCATGTCACATCCCCTCCGCGATCCAGGATCGGCCTTGAAACAACTCCCATGGACTAGAACTTACAGTCCCGACGTCCGGATGGCGACGGACCGGCCGAGAACTCCCAGTGGTGCGGTTGGGAGCGCGCGCGGCTCTAGTCTGAGAACTTCACGCTCACGCCGCGCTGCCGAAAATAAGCCTGCATCAACTTGCGGCCCGAGCGGTTGTTCTGCGCCAGTTTGGTCGGATCGAACACCGCCTGTTTTATCCCCTCCCGCGTCAGCGCCGCCTTAAGCGTCGCGATATGTGCGTCGATGTCGGCATTGTCCGCCCGGAGCGAGGCATAGATGCTCTCGGTCGCCTCGGCCACGGTCAGTTCGCTCATTGGTGTCGTCCTTTGGTTGGTTGGGCGGCGCTTAGCACAGATTCGCGGTCCGCCGATACCGAGACCGTCAGTACACAGCGCCCGCCGCGAAAGCGAACCGTTCCTTATGAGGCTTCGTAAAGTTCCAGCGGCAATCCATCCGGATCTCTGAAAAAAGTAAACCGTTGGTCTGTGTATGGGTCGATCCGGATTGGCTCAAAGGCAACGCCTGCGGCTTCCAGGCGGATAATTACGGGCTCAAGATTAGCCACAGCAAATGCCAGATGTCTCAGGCCTGTAGCCTCTGGGTGGGATGGCCGCATCGCCGGTGCAGGGAAGGAGAACAATTCCAGTTGGGCCGACCCGATCCGCAGATCCGCCTTCCATGACTGCCGCTCCTCCCGATAGACCTCCCGGATCAGATCGAGGCCGAGGAGTTCGACGTAGAACCGTCGCGACCGGTCATAGTCGGTGCAGATGAGCGCGACGTGGTGAATGGCGTTCAGCATGCTGCTAACTCCAGTCAAGGGGATATGAGGCCAAGGTGCTTCAAGGCCTGGATCGTCGCGCGCCACGGCTCCGATTTGCCTTGTCCTTCCCACCTCACCCATAACACCCGCGTTCCACCGCCAGCCGCCGCACCAGCGCCAGCACGGCATCGATGGTCGGGGTCGGCTTGTCCGTTAGCCGGCCAAGTTCCTGCACCGCGCTCACCAGCGCGTCGATCTCCATCGGCCGGCCGCGCTCCAGGTCCTGCAGCATCGAGGTCTTGTGTTCGCCGACATCGCCGGCGCCCTTGATGCGCCGGTCGACCGCTATGGGAAAGCGCACGCCGAGGCTTTCGCCGATCGCCTGCGCTTCCAGCATCATGGTGCGAGCGAGCGTGCGGGTGCCTTCGTCGGCGACAATTGCGGCAAGCGTGCTGCCGGTCAGCGCCGAGATCGGGTTGAAGGACAGATTGCCCCACAGCTTTACCCATATCTCGCCGCGGATGTCGTCGCGCACCGGCACCTGCAGGCCGGCCTTGACCATTTCCTCGGCCAGAAGCGTAACCCGTTCGCTGCGCTCGCCGGAGGGTTCGCCGAGCGAGAAGCGTCTGCCCTCGACATGGCGGATGAGGCCCGGCGCATCGACCTCGACGGCCGGATAGACGACCGAGCCGATGACGTGGTCCGGTCCGATCCGCTGCCAGATCTTGCCGCCGGGATCGACCGCGTTCAGCCTGGTGCCTTCGCGCGGCCCGCCAACGCCGTGGAAGTACCACCACGGCACGCCGTTCTGCATGGTGACGACGGCGGTGTCTTGCCCGAGTAGCGGTGCGATCTGGTCAAGGGCCGAGGTGAGGGAATGGGCTTTTAGCGCCAGAACCACATAATCCTGGACGCCAAGTTCCTCGGCTTTCGCGGCGGCCCGGATGGGGACGGACGTCTCCTGGCCGTCCTCGATCAGGCGCAGGCCATTTGCCTTGATCGCTTCCAGATGCGCCCCGCGCGCGACGATCGAAAGATCGGTCCGCCCAGTCATGGTAAGCTTGGCAGCGAGATAGCCGCCGATCGCACCGGCGCCGAAGATGGTGATCTTCATCGTCAAAGCCCCAGTTTGGCAGCGAGGCCGATGCGCTGCAATTTGCCGGTCGCGCCCTTGGGGATCTCGTCCAGGATCAGGATCTTGCGCGGCACCTTGAAGTCGGCAAGCCGCGTCGCGGCATAGGTGCGAATGTCGCCCTCGGTGGCACTGATGCCTTCGCGCAGCACAACCGCCGCGGCCACCTCCTCGCCAAGCTTGTCATGCGGCATGGCGAAGGTGACGACCTGCGCCACCGCCGGATGGTCCATCAGCACATCGTCGACCTCGAGCGGCGAGATTTTTTCGCCGCCGCGGTTGATGATCTCCTTGAGCCGTCCGGTGACCCTGAGATAGCCGTCTTCGTCCAGCACGCCCTGGTCGCCGGTGTGGAACCAGCCATGCGCGAAGGCGGTGGCGTTGGCATCCGGGTTCTTCTCGTAGCCAACAGTCACATTGGGCCCGCGAATGACGATCTCGCCGGTCTCGCCGGCCTTGAGCAGTCGCCCGTCGGGCGCCATGACAGCCACGTCCGGACCGGCGGAGGCCCCGACGCTGCCCGGCTTGCGCTGGCCCGGCGGCAGCCGGTTCGACGCCATCTGGTGCGCGGCCTCGGTCATTCCGTAGGATTCGATCACCGGACAGCCGAAGGTCGCTTCCAGTTCAGCCATCACTTGCGCCGGCAGCGACGCCGAGGACGAACGGATGAAGCGCAGGCGCGTTGCCGCCAGCACCTCGGCATTGCGTGCCGCGCGAGGCAGGATCGCCTGATGCATGGTCGGCACCGCCGTGTACCAACTCGGTCGTGCCTCGCCCAGCCACTGGAAGAAGCGCAGCGCGTTGAAGCCCGGCGTGCAATAGATGCTGCCACCGGCAGCCAGTGACGACAGCACGGCCGCGATCAGGCCGTGAATGTGGAACAGCGGCATGATGTTGAGGCAGCGGTCATCGGCCGTCAGGCCAAGCGTGCCGCCGATATGGGCAGCCGAGGCTGCGATGTTGGCATGGCTGAGCGGCACCAGTTTTGGCCGCGACGTCGTGCCGGAGGTGTGCAGCAAAAGCGCGATGTCGCCGTCTTGCGCCATGTCGGGTGATGCCGGGGGCCCGATCGCCGCGCCCTCGATCGCAAAACTGCCGGCGGGTGTGGCGGGCTGCACGACAAGCCGCAGCACGCCGATGCCGAGGCGTTCGGCCACCGTCACCGCAGGGCCGGTCTCGCCCTCGGCGACAAGGATCGCCTTGGCGCCGATGTCGGTGAGGTAGAAATCGAGCTCGTCGGCCCGGTAGGCTGGATTGAGCGGTGCCGTCGAGGCGGCGGCCGCCACGGCGATAAAGGCGGTGGCCATCTCGGGCCCGTTCGGCAGCACGATCGCCACCCTGTCGCCCCGGCCGATGCCGCGCGCATGCAGCTGTTTTGCCGTGTCGGCGATCAGGCTGCGCAATCCGCCATGGCTGAGCGTCGCCCTGTCGGGCGCCAGGATGGCAGGTGCATCGTCCGCCCCCGCTGCGAGACGGCGGGAGAGATCTGCGTGGGTTTCAGTTTGGGTCATGATCACCGGCTGGATTTCGAACGGCTATTGGCGGCAGCCCCGCTGACGGGCTTGCCTCGATATGGATACGCCATTGGACAACGGATTGCGTCAGTAGCCAAGCGCCAAACCATCCTTGCGCGGATCGGAAGCGCCGGTCAGCGTCCCCTTCTCCCAGTCGATCAGCACCACCTGCCCGCCGCCCAGCGGGTGATGCGGTTCGGCGATGCGGTGGCCGCGCCGGCGCAGGCCCTCGATCGCCTCGCTGGGAACGCCACGCTCGGCCTCCACGGTGTCGTCATTGTAAAACACCCTGGGCGCATCCAGCGCCTGCTGCGGGTCCATGCCGAAGTCGATCATGTTGGTCAGCAGATGGACATGGCCGAACGGCTGGTAGCCGCCGCCCATGACGCCGAACGGCATCACGACGCGGCCGTTCTTCGTCGCCATGCCCGGCATGATCGTGTGCATCGGCCGCTTGCCGGGCGCGATCGCGTTCGGATGTGCCGGGTCGAGGCGGAAGCTCGAACCGCGGTTCTGCAGCACGACACCGGTCTTCGGGCCGACGACGCCGCTGCCGAACGAATAATAGGTCGAGTTGATGAAGGAAACCGCGTTGCGGTCGCGGTCGACGATGGAGATGTAGACCGTGTCGCTGCCGGGCAGCTCCACGCGCGGCAGATGCGTCATGGCGCGGTCGCGGTCGATCTCGGCGCGCAGCCGGTCGGCATAGGCGCCGGACAGGAGCTGTTTGACCGGCACCGGGACATGATCCTGGTCGCCGAGATAGCGGTCGCGGTCGCGATAGGCCAGGCGCCCGGCCTCGATCTCCAGATGCAGGCGCTCGGCGCCATTGGGGTCAAGTCCGCCAAGCTTGAAGCCCGACAGCAAATTCAGCATCAAAAGCGCCGTCAGCCCCTGATTGTTGGGCGGCATCTGGTGGATCTCGTGGCCGCCATAAGAGGTGCTGACCGGCGTCACATAATCGCCTCGGGTCGAGGCGAAATCCTCGGCCGAATGAAGTCCGCCCAATTCGTTAAGCCGACTAACCATATCGTCGGCGACAGCGCCTTCATAGAAACCGGCTCGGCCGTGTTTGGCGATGATGCGCAACGTCGCCGCTAGTTCCGGCTGCCTGTGGATGTCACCCGCCTTCGGCGCCTTGCCGCCGGGCAGGAAGAT
Organism: Mesorhizobium sp. M0870; assembly: GCF_040319775.1. Taxonomy (NCBI): domain Bacteria; kingdom Pseudomonadati; phylum Pseudomonadota; class Alphaproteobacteria; order Hyphomicrobiales; family Phyllobacteriaceae; genus Mesorhizobium; species Mesorhizobium sp. M0870. Next base: position 83,216 of record NZ_JAMYOI010000009.1, on the reverse strand, counting down.
GCGCGCGGCATGCTCGTCGGCCGACAGGTCGGTTTCCGGTTCGGCCCAGTCGAAGGCGACGCGGTCGTGCACGACATAGCCGTTCTCGGCATAGTGGATGGCCGGCGCCAGCACCTCGGCAAGGCCCTTGCGGCCATGGTCTTCGAGCAGGCGGCCCCAGGCGTCGACAGCGCCCGGCACGGTGACCGCATGCGGACCCTGCAGCGGGATGCGATCGAAGCCTTTTTCGCGGTACCAGTCGACCGTCGCTTTGGCTGGCGCCCGACCCGAACCATTGAAGGCCAGCACATTGCCCTGTCCCGCCGGGCTATAGAGCACGAAGCAATCGCCGCCGATGCCCGTCGATTGCGGCTCGACGACGCCCTGCACGGCGGCGGCGCAGACGGCGGCATCCATGGCATTGCCGCCGGAGCGCAGCATGTCGATGGCCGCAAGGGTTGCAAGCGGATGCGAGGTCGCGGCAACCGCCTCGGTGGCACGAACCGGCGAGCGGCCGGGAAACTGGAAATCACGCATTCTGTCTGGATATCCCCTGGTCACGTCTGCAAGTTGGTCACGTCTGCAAGTTGGTCACTTCTGCGAATTGGTCTGGTGAAATCAATGCCGCCGGCCGAAGATCTGCGCAACCGACAACAGCACGACCGAGAGAACGATCAGGCAGGTCGAGATGGCAGCGATCGTCGGGTCGATCTGGTCGCGCAGCGCGTTGAACATGCGGCGTGTCAATGTCGTGGTCTCGCCGCCCGATATGAACAGCGAAACCACCACTTCGTCGAAGGAGGTGATGAAGGCAAACAGCGCGCCCGAGACGATCGAGAAGCGGATCTGCGGCATCGTCACCTGCCAGAAGGCGGCGACGCGGCCGGCGCCAAGGCTGCGCGCCACGCGCTCCTGGTTCATGTCGTAGGAGCGCAAGCCCGACAGCACCGTCAGCACCACCAGCGGCAAGGCCTGCACCGTATGCGCGATGACCAGCCCGGTCAGCGTGTTGTTGAGCCCGATGCGCGCATAGAGGAAGAAGGTGCCGATGCCGATCAGGATCACCGGAACGATCAGCGACGCCGTCAGCAGCGCGTTGATGGTGCCGTTGAGGCGCAGCGTGCCCCTGTTGATGGCATAGGCTGCAGCGGTGCCGAGCGGTGTCGCGACGAGCACTGTCATAACAGCCACCTTGACCGAGACGATCGTAGCGTCGCGCCATTCCAGTGAGCCGAAATAGGTCTGGTACCAGCGCAGCGACCATTGCTGCGGCGGGAATTGCAGCAGCGTCGAATCCGAAAACGACATGATGACGATGATGATCGACGGCGCGATCAGGAACAGAAGCACGAGGCCGCCGAGGCAATAGAGCCACAGCCGTTGCCGATGCGAGATCGGCAGGCCGACATCCTCGCTCATCGCGAACTCCACACACCTGTGGCGCGCGCGCCGAGCAGCCACTGGAACAGGCCGAGAAGCGCCAGCGTGACCACCAGCAGCACCACGCCCAGTGCTGCACCCGCACCCCAGTTGGAATAGAGGCTGGTGGTCTGTTCCATGCGCATCGCCCACATGATGACCTTGCCGCCGCCCATGAGCGCAGGCGTGACGAAGAAGCCCAGGCACAGCACGAAGACGATGACCACGCCCGAGGCGAGGCCGGGCAGCGACAGCGGAAAGAAGATCTGCCGGAAGGTGGCGGCCGGGCCGGCGCCGAGATTCATGCCGGCGCGCAGGCAGTCGATGTCGATGGTCTTCATCGAGGCGTAGAGCGGCAGCACCAGGAACGGCAGCAGGATATGCGTCATGCCGATGACGACGCCGGAAAAATTGTTGGCGAGCGATAGCGGCTGGCTGATGACACCGAGATCGATCAGCCAGCTGTTGATCAGGCCCTTGCGCTGCAGGATCACCAGCCAGGCATAGGTGCGCACCAGAACCGATGTCCAGAACGGCAGGATGACGAAGATCAGGCAGATCGACGCCGCCCGGCGCGGCAGTTGCGACAGCATGTAGGCTAAGGGATAGCCGAGCAGCACGCAGGCGCCGGTGACGATGAAGGCGACCTTGAAGGTGGTGATAAAGGTCTTGATGTAGGAGGCCTGTTCGAAGAAGCGCGCATAATTGGCGGGACTGAAGGCGCCGGCTTCGTCGAACAGCGACAGCCAGAACAGCCAGCCGATGGGCACGATGATGATGGCGAAGACCAGCAACAGGCTCGGCGACAGCAGCGCCAGCAACCGCAACGACTCGCGCCGAGCGTCCATATGCAGCGCCTGCGTGTTCAGATCCGGGCCCGAGCGGCCGGCTTTCTCCTGCATGAGGGCGGTCTGCGCGCTCATCAGTCTGCCGCCACCAGGATCGTGTCCTGCGCATCGAGACCGAATGAGACTGGCTGGCCGGGTGCGGGCATTTTCGCCAGCACATCGCTGCGGCAATAGTCGCGCAAAGTCAGCTGCCGGCCGTCGCGCAGCACCGCATAGCAGACGAAGCTGTCGCCCTGATAGATGATGTCGCTGACTTTCGCCTCGAGCACGTTGATGCCGCTTGTCGGTTTGGCGTTTGCCAAGAGCCGCAGCTTTTCCGGCCGCACCACCATCAGGTGCTGGCCTGCCGCCGGCACGGGTGCCGCGGTGTGGATTCTCCGGTCCTCATACCAGACGGAGCCGTTGCGGCACTCGACCGGAATGAAATTCGATTCGCCGATGAAGCCGGCTACGAATTGCGTCTTCGGTGAGGTGTAGAGCGTTTCGGGTTTGTCGAGCTGTTCGATGCGGCCGGCATTCATCACCGCGATGCGGTCGGACATGGTGATGGCCTCGCGCTGGTCGTGCGTGACATAGACGGTCGTCATGCCGAGCCGGCGATGCAGGGCACGCAGCTCGATCTGCATGTGCTCGCGCAGGCCCTTGTCGAGCGCCGACAGGGGTTCGTCCATCAGCACGATGCGCGGTTCGAAGACGATGGCGCGCGCCAGTGCCACGCGCTGGCGCTGGCCGCCGGAGAGCTGGTCGACACGCCGCTCGCCCAGGCCCTGCAATTTCACCAGATCGAGCGCCTTCTCGACGCGCTCGGCCGTCTCGGCGGCAGCGACGCCGCGCTGCTTCAGCGGAAAGGCGATGTTGTGAAAGACGTTCATATGCGGAAACAGCGCGTAGTTCTGAAACACCATGCCGATGTTGCGCCTGTGCGGCGGCGTGGTGATGATCTCGTCGTCGCCGACCCTGATCGAGCCGGCATTGGCCCGCACAAAGCCGGCCAGGATCATCAGCAGCGTCGTCTTTCCGGAGCCGGAAGGCCCGAGCAGCGTCAGGAATTCGCCGGCCTCGACATCGAGGTTGAGGTCGCGCAGCACCGGCACGCTGCCAAATCGTTTCTCGATCCGGCGCATGCTGATCGGCAGCGCGGATGGCGCAATGGACAAGATCATCGTCTCCTAAAGCTGAGGCCGCAGAAGCAGGGCGAGACGCCGCCCTGCCGTGGTTTGGGTAGCGACCGCAGCCTACTGCTGGACCAGATTGTTGAACTTTTCTGTCGCTTCGACCAGATTGTCGCGCCAGAATTCGGCGTCCTGCAGCACCTGCTTCTTGACGTTTTCAGGCGCCGAATTGATGTCCTTGATCCTGTCCTGCGGGATCTTGCCGGTCTCGAAAGCCTTCTCGTTGACCGGGCCATTGTCGACATAGAGCGGCAGATTGGCCTGCAATTGCGGGCTGACGAACATCGCCAGCGCCTTCATCGCGGCTTCCTTGTTCTTGGCGCCCTTGGGAATGACCATGCAGTCGGCGGTCAGCACGCCCTGGTCGAAGGAGAAGCTGACCGGCGCGCCTTCCTTCTTCAAGGTGCCGGCACGGCCGTTCCAGATGCTCGCCATGTCGACTTCACCGTCCTTCACCAGCTGCATGGCCTGCGCGCCGGAGGTCCACCAGGCGTCGATATGGCCACGGATCTTGTCGACGGATTTCAACGCGCCGTCGATATTGACCGGATAGACCTTGTCGATCGGAATGCCTTCGGCCAGTGCCGCGACGCTCAGCGTTTCGGTCGCCTGGCTGCCGCTCAGCGCGCGCCGTCCCGGAAACTTTTCCGCGTTCCAGAAGTCGGCCCAGGTCTTCGGGCCTTTGTCGCCGAACACGTCGGTCCGGTAGATCAGCACGACGGATGTGTAGGAAATGCCGACCCAGTCGTCGTGGACCAGCTTCGGGTTGATGCCGCTCTTGTCGATGATGCCGTAGTCGAGCTTCTCGAACAGCCCTTCCTTCGAGCCGCGCGCACATTCGTCGGCGCCAAGTTCGGTGATGTCCCACTTCACCGCATTGCCGGTCACCTGCAGCCGGACGTCGTCGAGGCCGTTGGTGGTGTCTTCCTTGATGGTGATGCCGAGCGCGTCGGCGGTAGGCTTGAAAAACGCCTTGGTCTGCGCCTCCTGGTAGGTGCCGCCCCATGAGGCGACGGTGATGGTGTCGCCCGCCATGGCGGGGGCCGCGAGCGAAGCCATGAGGCCCGCCATCGCAACGATACTAACGCTTCTGGTCCTGTTCATTTTTTCGGCTCTCCAACCGGTGTTCCCATTGTTTTTGATTTGGCATGCTATTTTGTATACAATTTTGAGTGTAGCCTAGCGATCGATGTTGTCAACACCGCCGGCTCGATCGAATTCACGGGTTTCGAGCCGGACAAGGTGGCGAGGAACGGCGTCGCCGGGGGCGTGGCAAATTATGCCGACTGCGGCTACAGCTATGCGTGTTCCGGCTGAAAGGCCGGAGAAGTGGGAAGGGAAGCTTGGCCAAGAAAACCAAAAATACGTTGCGTGACTCGGTCTACTCCGCGCTCAAGGCGATGATCGTGACCGGCCAGATTCCGCCGGGCTCGCGCGTCACCGAAAACGACATCGCGGCGAAGCTGACTGTCAGCCGCACCCCGGTGCGCGAGGCCTTCAACCGTCTCGAGCGCGACGGGCTGGTCACCGGCCGGCCGCGCCAGGGCTATGTCGTCACCGAGTTCGACATCAACATGTTCCGCGAGGCCTTCGAGATCCGCGAGCTGCTCGACGGCCACGCGACGGAACTGGCGGCAGCGGCGGCGACGGACCAGGACAAGGCACGGCTGCGCGCCATGCTGGCCGAATGCGAGCGGCTGGCCGCCATTCCGGAGCGCACCAACAGGGAAAAATTCCAGGAGCTTGAGGTCGGCATTGACCTGCACCGCGTCATCGCCGAAATCAGCGGCAATGTGATGCTGCACGGCATGCTGTGCGGCATCCTCGACAAGTGCCAGCACTATGTCTGGACCGAACTTTTGTGGCTGGACGAATGGAAGATCGCCCGCGACGAGCATGCCGAAATCGTCGATGCCATCTGCGCTGGCGACGCCGCCAAAGCCGGCACGCTGGCGCGCGCCCATGTGCGCGGGTCGCGCGACAATGTGCTGCGCCTGCTGCAGGCCAAGTCGGACTATCGGACGTTCCTGGCCAAGGCGTCTTGAGGGGTGAGGAACTTGGGCGAGGCCTGCCCGCCGACCGACCCTGACGACAAGCGCCTTTGAGCTTAGCCCTTGCGCTCCTGAAGGCGGTTGCCGCCGTCGACCACCAGCAGGGCGCCATTGACATAGCTGGCACCTTCCGAGGCCAGGAACACCACCGCTGCGGCCACCTCATCCGGCCGCCCGGCCCGCGCCGGCGGCGTGTGCAGGGCGGCTTGCCGCTCCATCTCGCTCGACGAACCCGTTTCGATCCAGCCGGGCGCCACGGCATTGACTGTTACGCCGCTTTTCGCCACTTCCAGCGCCAGCGTGCGCGTCAGGCCGACCATGCCGGCCTTGGCGGCGGAATAGGCTGATGTGCCTTCGAAGGATACCAGCGGTCCGGTGACGGACGCCACATTGACGATGCGCCCGTAGCCCGCTTCGACCATCGCCGGCAGAAAGGCCTTCGTGACGAGGAATGCGGTCTTCAGGCTGACGTCGATCCCCTGGTCCCAGTCGGCCTCGGTCATGGTGAGAAACGCCTTGTCGACCGATGGCGATGCCAGCGAGCCCATGCCGGCATTGTTGACCAGGATACCGACCGCCCCGACATCGGCCCGCAGCCGCGCGACATCGGCAGCGATGGTGAGATCGGCGACCACGGCTTTGGCATCGATGCCTTCGCGGCAAAGCTCGGCGGCGCGATCGAGCACGCGCGTACTGGCTCCCGTGAGGAAGACCGCATGGCCGGCACGGCCGAGCTGCCGGGCAATGGCAAAGCCGATCCCGTCGGCCGCACCGGCCCCGGTGATAAGTGCGCGCTTGGTGTTGGTAGAGGAGATGGTCAAATCAGGCTCCGCTGGTTTCCGCTCCCGGTCTTACCACGCGCTTTGGGCAACAGCCCGCGAGGATTTGGCTTTGCAACATTCCACGCCGCTTTGAGTTCTCTGAAAATCCGAAAGTCGAACCGAACGAAGCGTGCAGCTTGGCGATCGCGTGGGCGTGGAGGAAAGGACGTGCCGGAGATCCAGAAAATATCCTTGTCCTCTGGCGGCGAGGTGGCCGTCCGGACGGCCGGCGATGTTTCCAAGCCCGCGCTAGTCCTGTTGCACGGCTTCCCCAATTCCTCTCGGATGTTCAGCGACGTGACCGCCAGGCTCTCCGGCACCGTCTATGTCGTTGCGCCTGACCTTCCGGGCTTCGGCGCATCCGATCTCCCATCCGAGCCATCGTTCGACATGCTGGCCAACGCGATTGAAGAGCTGCTTGCGAGTCTCAACGTGGGCCGCAGGTTACTCTATTTGCATGATTTCGGCGCTCCGGTGGCTTTTCAGCTCGCCATGCGCGCTCCGGAACTTGTCGAAGGCCTCATCATTCAGAATGCCAATGCCCACCGCTCCGGCTTTGGTCCGCAGTGGGCAGCCACATTGGACTTCTGGGCTGCGCCGAATGCCGGCAACGAGGAGGCCGCCACCGCCCATTTGACCCTTGAGGGAACCCGCGACCAGTACGTCGCCGGCCTGCCACCCGAGATCGCGGCGCGGATCGATGCAGAGCGTTGGATTGAGGACTGGCGGGTCATGTGTCTACCGGGACGGCTTGATCTGCAGAAGGCGCTGCTGGCCGACTACGGCCGATATGTCGACCGGTTTGGGGAGGTGGCTGACTATCTGGCGAAGCATCAACCTCGAGCCATGCTTCTTTGGGGTCGCCACGATGTCTTTTTCGACATTGCGGAGGTTCAGTCCTGGCTCATCGACCTTCCTCGGATGGAGGCTCACATCTTCGACGCGGGCCATCCCTTCTGGAGACGCAGGGGTCCAGGGCTGCAGAGCTGATACGGGAGTTCGTCGATGCGGGCTCGCCCTGAGCCGTATACTTGCGTAGGTCCGGGCAAGTCGCGGAAGCAATGCGACGACGTAAACCGCTGTTGATGTGAGCCTTCACATGGCCCAGGAAATTTCGGGCCGAAGCCGCACGCCTCGCGGCCTTGGGCGAGACAAGACCCATTATCTGAACTTAAAAGCGCGCGCGGCCCACATCAGCCGCATCGCCTGTTCGGCCGCGTTCGCCAGCAGCATGTCGGCGTCACGGATCGCGTCTTCGAGGGAACATGGCCGGCGAAGAATGCTAAAGAACGCATCGATGCCAATTTCGTGGGTCGCCTCGGCGCCCAGTCCGACCGTGCCGGCCAAGGCAATCACAGGCAGATTGTAACGTTTCGCGCGCCGTGCAATCTCCGCCGGCACCTTGCCAAAGCCAGTCTGTCCGTCCAGACCGCCCTCGGCCGTCATGACCATGTCGGCATCTGCCAGTCGGCGATCAAGATCAATATACCGCCGGATAAGATCAAAGCGTGGCTGCAGCCGCGCTCCAACAAAGGCGTGAAGCCCGGCGCCAAGTCCACCGGAAGCTCCTCCGCCGACAAGCGGCGCTACGTCGATGCCGAGGTCGCGGCGGACGATATGAGCGAGATTTTCCATGCCCTGATCGAGCAACGCCACCTGGTCAGGCGTTGCACCCTTTTGCGGACCAAATACCCGAGCGACGCCTCTCTCGCCGAGCAGCATATTGTAGGGGTTCACGGCGACGTCGATACGAACATTCGAAAGGCGGCGGTCACGATCGGAAAGATCGACGCGAGCGAGTGACGAAAGCGCCGAGCCGCTCCCCGAAATAGAGTGGCCGTCCCCATCGAGCAAGCGCACGCCTAGAGCTTGGGCCATCCCCATTCCCGCATCGTTGACGCCCGAGTCACCGCAGCCGATCAGAATCCTTTCGGCGCCAAGATCGAGTGCCACATGAATCAACTCCCCCACCCCATAACTTGTAGTACGGGTCGGGTCGCGCATGTCCGTGGGAACGAGCCGCAGCCCGGCAGCCGCCGCAATCTCCAGAACAGCCGTCCGCTTCTTTCCTCGGCCGAGAAAACCGACGGTCGCCTCCACAGGTTGCCCGACTGGCCCCGTGACGGTGACGGAATGCAACTCACCATGGGACAGCTCAACAAGCGTACGCGTAAAATCCTCGCCTCCATCCACCATCGGAAGGCTAAACACTTTTGCTGTCGGAACCGCATTGCGGACGCCGCGCGCCAATGCATCGATAACATCACGAACGCCGAGGCTCTCCTTAAAACCAGACGGTGCGACCAGCACTCGAAGCCGTTTTCTCTTCTTCGGCTCTTTCTTTTTCGACATGCTATGACCCTCCGGAAACTTGCAGACCGAGCGTGATGAGCAGACCTTGGATCATTGGCCACGCGCCCACCGCGAACACGACGATCAAAAGGAATTGCACCGGCAGCAGGACGGCGCTCAGGAGGGCCAAGTCCCTCGGGCCGTAGCCTTCGTCGTCGAGTCCCCCGAAAAGCGCGACCGGCTTCGCGCAGATCATGAGCGTTTGGCAAAAGCCGGTCGCTGAGACGAGCACAAGCATCGCAAGGAGGGGGTCGAGCCGCGCTGTCGACGCAATCATCAGAACCGGAGGCAGCAGCACCGATACGCGCGCCGTGCGACTGTGAATAAGGAGATGGCTGAAAAGGCCCAGCAAAGCGAGCAACGAGAGGAGGGCCAGCGGCCCCAAGCCGACGACCCGCAGTGGGTTCACCGTCGTCTCGATCAACCATTGATGAAGACCCGACGCCACCAGGCCGTCTGCCAGGCAGATGGTCGCCGCAAGGAACAGGAGCAGCTTCCACTCGGTACTCCTAATGGCATCGTCAAACCTCACCGCGCCGAGCCCCGGAAGCGATGCGGCGAGAGCGCCGCTGAGTGCGATGACGGTGGCATTGAGCCCGTGCAAAGATTCGGTCAGCCACGCGATGACAACGCCCGCGGCGATCCAGAGTATCGGCTGCCGTGCCAACCCGACCCCATCATTGCTTACCGTCGGCAGCAAAAGCGCTGCCCGCCGTTCTGCGGGTGACAGGAAAAGCCGGAGAAGACACTCAACTGAAACAAAGGTGCTCACGGCCGCAAACGGCAGACCGAGGGCGATCCATTCCAGGTAGCTCACCTTCACCCCTGAGAGGCGGTCGACCATTTCGATCGCCAGGAGATGGGCACCGGCCCCCACGGGCGACGCAAAGGCCGAGAGGAGAATAGCAGTGGGAAACAACAGCGCGAATGCCCTTCGCAACCGAGCATTTCCACAGCGCCCCGCAACCGCTTGATAAGCCGGGATCATTAAGGCTGCCCGACCCGACGTTGACGGAATAATGAAGGCTGTGGCGACCATGACCGCCGCCAAAGCATACGCGACCGCGCGAACCGACCGCATGCGCCCTGTCACGAGGCCGAGGATGCGATCCGCGATCCCACTTGCCTTGACGGCGGCCGCAAGGATGAAAGAGGCGAGCAACAGCCAGATCAACTCATCCCCAAGCGCGTGAAACAGCGCCCCGGGATCACGATTGACGAGCAGCGCCATTGCCAGTCCGGCGACGATAGCAACGAAGGTGTCGTCGAACGGCGTCAAGGTCCAGCCTATGATCGCGACAAGCAGGATCTCGAGCGCTCGCCGAGCGTCCGATGGGAGAGCGGGGAGGCCGAATTCGATACTGACAACGACGAGACATGCACCGATTCCGATCAGCGCGGCGCGCCACACCGGCCAGACCGCCGTCATCTTTTTCCCGACAAGGGAGCCGATCTCAGCCTGGAACTCTACTTGTACCAACCGAACCTCTTCGAGCTTGTCGCCGCTCCGGCGATCGGACAGGCGCACGGTCGTCGCACGTCCCAGCGTTCGAATTTAGGGGCTTCTGGTTAGACGGGCGGGAGAGCTCCGGTTAGAATTTGGTGAGAGACGCTAGTCGATCGCCAGCAGGGATCACCCGCATGACTGTTCGAGGTCGCATCCTCCTTTTTCAAATTCTCATCCTCGCCCTCGTCGGGCTGATTTCCGGATTGGCACTCGCCACACTGCACCTGACGGAAGAATTCGTCCGCCGCGTAGACAGCGTCCACGGACGGTTTGAGGCTCTTGCGGAACTCAATGGCCAGGCCAACAACTACACCGAGCAAGTGGCCGAGGTCCTGCTGCTCGGGCCTGAGCAGATGCCGGATTTCGAGGCGGCACGAAGAGAATTGTATTTTGGATTCCATAAGTTGGAAGGCGCAACGCGCGAGGAACTTGGTGCGCTCGGCTTTTGGAGCGACAGAAGCCAGGAGGAGGGCGAACTCGAGTTCGTCGGCCGCATCAAGGCGCTGTTTGAAGCTATCGATCGAGCTGCCCAACGGCTGTTCAGCCAGCGATCAAGAGGCGAGCCGGCAGGCATCGTGGAAAGCTTCCGAAATGATGTAGAGCATCGACTGGAGAGCGATTTCGAAGGAATGATCGAGGCTGCCTTGCACGAGGAGCGCAGCGAAGTTGGAGCGGAACTCGAACGGGTTCGTGGTGCGCAATGGCATCTGCTGCTCATGACCGGCGGCTCCTCCACCTTGCTCATGCTGGGCAGCCTGGGCTTCGGCCTCGTTCTGCGGCGGTCGATCGCCGCACCTGTGCGTGAGCTGAATGAAAGTGCCAAAGCCATCGCCGCGGGTAAGCTTCACCATCGCATCCCCGCAGCCGGGCGCGACGAGTTCGCTTCCTTGTCGCGAAGTTTCAACAGCATGGCCGAGGCACTTGAGATCGAACGTGCCGCTCTGATTTCGGTCCAGGGTCGGCTGGAGGCTGAAGTTCAGCTGCGCACGCGCGAGCTTCGTGAAGCGAATAAACAACTCAGGGCTCTCAACAGCCGGCGAATCCAATTTTTTGCGGAGGCAAGCCATGAGCTACGCACGCCGCTGACGATTCTCCGTGGAGAGGCGGATGTTGCCCTTCGCGACCAACCGCGTGTTCGACCTTACGGGGAGGCCTTGAACCGAATCCGCAACTACGCCGAGGATATGGCTCGCAACCTGGAGGACCTTCTCGCCGTCGCCCGCTCTGAAGCGGAAGATATGAGCTTCTCGTCGCAAATCATCGATGTCGGCGAGGTTGTGAAGGCGGCCGTTCAGGAAGCGTCCGTACTCGCTACCCCCAAGCAAATATCCGTTGATCTCTCACTTAACGCAGACCATAGCCTCATTCGAGGGGACGCCCAGCGCCTCAAGCAGGCGCTGCTGATCGGCTTCGACAACGCCATAAAGTATTCAAAACCACACCAGACGATCTCGGTTGAGATGACCGGGCGCGACGGCGCGCTTGAGATTGTCGTCCGCGATAGCGGTTCAGGCATCGGTGCCAGTGATCTTCCGTTCGTGTTTGACCGCTATTATCGCGGACATGCTGGCGAGAGATCTGTTGCCGATGGGCTCGGTGTTGGCCTTGCGATCGCCAAGAAGATCATAGACAGGCATGACGGCACGATCGGCCTTGAACGGATTGAGCCTTCGGGAACCCTCCTCAGAATTAAACTCCCGCTGGTACAACACACCGATGATTCGAATCCTGATCGTTGAAGACGACCGGCGTGTTTCCGATTTCCTCCGCCGAGGGCTGGAGGCAGAAGGCTTTCACGTGAGTGTCGCGGAGGACGGTCGAGAGGGATTGGCCGCCATTCGCACGGATCCGTTCGATCTGGTGATCCTGGACCGCCTGCTCCCCTACCTGGATGGTCTTGAACTGTGCCGGATCGTTCGATCAGAGCAGTGGCCGGTTCTCATCCTGATGCTGACGGCCAAAGAGACAATCCAGGATCGCGTGGATGGGCTCAAGGGGGGTGCCGACGATTACCTGACCAAACCGTTTGCCTTTGATGAACTGGTGGCCAGGATTGATGCCCTGCGCCGACGCCGTCCGGGAACAGGGGAGGAGCAGTCGCTTCGAATCGGCGGCCTCAACCTCGACACGAGCGCTCGCCGTCTAACGGATGGCGACCGGGAAATCCGCCTCACCCGACGTGAATTCGACCTTCTGCACTTCCTGATGCTTAATGCGGGAAAAGTGGTTAGCCGCCAGCGCATCCTCAACAATGTCTGGTCATACAGCTCCGAACCCGGGACTAAGATCGTGGAGGTGTACATTCGCTATCTCCGGGCCAAGCTGGGACCAAGTGCGTCAGCCGGCATTCAGACTGTCCGCGGGGTCGGCTACATGCTGGTTGAGCGGAAGGCATAGAAGCGGAGCCAAATTCCTGGCGACCAACTTGTCTGCTGGCTGCGACATGTTTCAAAGGAATCGTTCATCCAAATCGGCTGAATTTCGGAATTAAGCCAGTGCCGCAGCCGGCTGAGGCAAAATGCCAAAGATTTCAATTGGATGGAATGGCGCGCCCGAAGAGATTCGAACTCCTGACCCCCAGATTCGTAGTCTGGTGCTCTATCCAGCTGAGCTACGGGCGCGCAACAGGCCATGCTTTCCATGACCCCGCAATCCGATCGTAAACGACCGGTCGCGACGAGACGTGTTCCCTAGCGACTGAATTTCCGAAAAGCAAGTCGATCCGGCAAAAGTTTTGTCACAAGTGCCTTTGTTGGCGATGACGGCCCGGATCCCGGCGCTTGAAATGGCTCCGGAGTTGAGCCCGAACTCAATCCTTGAAGGGAAGAGCGCCGATCCCTGAGAAAAGGAGCGCCGGACCCGGAGGCACGAGCATCGGAGCAAAACGCGCCCGAAACATCATGCCGGGCGGCGCAGGCCGTTGCGGGCCTGGTCGAGCCGGACCGGCTGGTCGGGAATGGTGACCGCGAATGTGGTGCGTCCGCCGATGCTCTCGACCAGCTCCACCGTGCCGCCATGGGCGCGGATCAATTCATGCGCGATCGCCAGGCCAAGGCCGGTGCCGCCGCTGCGGGCCGAGCCGCGGAACGCCGCGAACAGGTTTTCCCGCGCCTTCGGCGGCAGGCCGGGGCCGGTGTCGCTGACGGCAATGCGGCTGACGCTGCCCAGGCGCACGGCCGACACCGCCAGGCGGCGCACCAGGGCGTTTTCGCTGTCGGCCGCCATCGCCTGCACGGAATTCCGGCACAGATTGGTCAGCACCCTGAACAACTGGTCGGAATCGGCATCGACCTCGAAGGTCGGCTCGACCGAATTGACGAACTCGATGCCTTGCTCGATGTCGAGCAAGCCTTGCACGTCCTCGACCAGCTGCCGGAGCCGGAGCCGGCGCCGCGCGGGCGGCGGCTCCTGCGTGCGGCCGTAGTGAAGCACGCCTTCGGAATAAGACACGGCGCGGTCGAGTGCGCGCAGCAGTTTCGGCGCGAAGGCCTGCACGGTCGGATCCTTGACCTGGCGCAGGCGGTCCGACATCAGCTGCGCCGAGGCCAGGATGTTGCGCATGTCATGGTTGATCTTGGAGACCGCGAGGCCGAGGTCGGCAAGATGCTTCTGCTCGGAGAGCATTTTTTGCAGCCGCTCCTGCATCTGCGACAGCTCGCGCTCGGCAACGCCGATCTCGTCGGCGCGGGCAGCCGGATGGATGATCCGTCCGGGATCGTCGGGCGCTTCGGAGAAGGACAGCATCGAGCGCGTCATGGTCCGGATCGGCCCGATCATGATCAGGTCGATGGCGGCGTAGACCAGCATGGCGGTGAACAGCGAGATCAGCAGCGAGACGAAGGCGACGTTGCGCGAATAGCGCAGCATCGCATTGCGCAGGCTGTTGTCCGGCATGATCAGCTCGAACTCCTTGTCGGACTCGCCGACCGGGCCGAAGACGCGCAGCATCCGGTCGCCGCCGAAAAACAGCGTGTCGAGCGCGCCGGTCATGCCCTTGATCATGCCGATCGAAGCGATATCGATGTGTTCGTCGACCTTCGGCGGCATTTCGGCCACCACCAGCAGCCGCGAGACGCCGCCGTCGCGCACCGCGATCGCCTTGGCGCCGATCGCCATCAGCACGTCGTTCTGGGCCGTGCGCGACAGCGAGGTGGATTCGCCTTGCACCAGCACGATCGACACCGCCGCCGCCGTGCTCAGCCGCTCCTTCAGCCAGTTCAGCCGGTAGCTGGCGATCCAGGGCAGGAAGATCAGCACTTCGGCCAACAGCACGAAGACGATGGTCAGCAGCAGCAGCTTGGTCGACAGGCCGCGCGACAGCGGAACCGTGCGCACGGTGGCTGGCGCCTCGGTGGACCCCGCCGTGCCGATCCCTTCCTGTGCCTGTATGGTTTCGCTCATGCGGCTAATGTCTTCACGATCACTTGATCAACGCAGATTAGGCGATTACGGCTTTCTTGCCAATTTCATCCTTGGTCGCAAACATAAACCGGCCTGAACGGAGCCGGATTGCGCCCGACGACTCCGGATTGACTTCCAAAAGCCTTCTTTCTATAAGCCCGCACACGCTCGGGCCATTCGTCCCGGCGCGGTTTCGATCGCGCCAAAGCCGGCCCGGCAAAGCTCCTGTTACACAGTGACAGAATCAAGAAGGGCCGCACCCCGCGGTATTAAAACAAATGAAGCGTACCTACCAACCGTCTAAACTCGTCCGCAAACGTCGGCACGGCTTCCGTGCCCGCATGGCCACCAAGGGTGGTCGCGGCGTCGTCGCAGCTCGCCGCAACCGCGGTCGCAAGCGGCTCAGCGCCTGAACGGAAGACGAGATCGTTGCCCGCATCCGGCAAGCCAGTGGGACCAAATCCCAAGCGGCTTCTGAAGCGCGCGGAATTCCTGGCCGTCCGTCGTGGTGAAAAGCGACGCGGGCGGCTTTTTCTCGTTGAGGTTCTCGACCGCGGCGACGGCCTGTCGCCGCGCGTCGGCTACACCGTCACCAAGAAGGTCGGCAATGCGGTTGTCCGCAACCGTGTCCGGCGGCGGCTGCGAGAAGCCGTCCGCACGCATGCTGCAAGTGACATGGCGCCTGGCAATGACTATGTCATCGTCGGGCGCGAAGACGTGCTTACCACTCCGTTCGGCCAGTTGAAGGCCGAACTCTCCCGCCGACTGCGCGGAACACGATAGGCCAAGGGCTTTCGATGGAAAACAACCGGAACTTCTTCATCACCATCGCGCTGTCGGTGCTGATCCTGGCGGTATGGCAATATTTTTACGTGTTGCCGCGCAGCGAAGCGCAGCGCGAGGCAGCCCGCGTCGAACAGCAGCGCGTCGAGGAGCAGAAGAAGGCCGCCGGCACAAATCCCGGTACCGACACCGGAACGCCCGTCGCCCCTGGCGCCATTCCCAACGCACCGGGAACAGACGCCGTGACGCCGGCCGGCCGCGAACAGGCACTCGCCACGACCACCCGCGCCAGGATCGACACGCCGAGCCTCGAGGGTTCAATCAACCTGACCGGCGCCCGTCTCGACGACCTCAAGCTCAAGCACTACACTGAGACGGTCGACAAGAACTCGCCCGAGATCAGCCTGCTCAACCCGGCGGCACTGCCCAATGGCTACTATGCCGAGATCGGCTTCGTCGGCAACGACAAGACCGGCGCGGTGCCTGGTCCCGAGACTGTGTGGGCCGTCGACGGCAATGCGACGCTGACGCCGACGACCCCGGTCACGCTGACCTATTCGAACGACAAGGGCCTGACCTTCAAGCGCACCTTTTCCGTCGACACCAACTACATGTTCACGGTGTCCGACACGGTGCAGAATGCGGGCACGGCCGCTGTCTCGCTGTCCAATTACGGCCGCGTCACCCGCTTCGACAAGCCGCTGGTTGCCAGCACCTATGTGCTGCATGAGGGCCTGATCGGCTTCACCGGCACCGAAGGCCTGCAGGAGCACAAATACGCGTCCATCGAGAAGGACAAGCAGTTCACGCCGGGCAAGTCGACCGACGGGTGGCTCGGCATCACCGACAAATACTGGGCGGTGACGCTGGTGCCGACGGAGAAGCAGCCGTTCCAGCCGCGCTACGCCTATTTCGAGGACGGCCGCCATCGCTACCAGTCCGACTTCCTCACCGACCCGATCACCGTCGATGCCGGCCAGTCGGCGACGGTGGAGAGCGAAATCTTCGCCGGCGCCAAGGAAGTCGGCAAGATCAACGCCTATGCGGAAGACCGTCATATCAAGCGGTTCGATCTCCTGATCGACTGGGGCTGGTTCCACTTCATCACCAAGCCGATGTTCTGGCTGATCGACACGCTCTACAAATTCTTCGGCAATTTCGGCCTGGCCATCCTCGCCACCACCGTCATCGTCAAGGCCATCTTCTATCCGCTCGCCAACAAGTCCTACGCGTCGATGGCGAACATGAAGAAGGTGCAGCCGAAAATGCTCGAGATCCGCGAGAAATACGCGGACGATAAGATGAAGCAGCAGCAGGCGATGATGGAGCTGTACAAGACCGAGAAGATCAACCCGCTTGCCGGCTGCTGGCCGGTGGCGCTGCAGATCCCGGTCTTCTTCTCGCTCTACAAGGTGCTCTACATCACCATCGAGATGCGGCACGCGCCGTTCTTCGGCTGGATCCAGGATCTGGCCGCACCCGACCCGACGTCGCTGTTCAACCTGTTCGGCCTGATCCCGGTCACCCTGCCGCACATGCTGATGATCGGCGTCTGGCCGCTGATCATGGGCGTCACCATGTTCCTGCAGATGCGCATGAACCCGACGCCGCCGGACCCGACGCAGGCGGCGATCTTCACCTGGATGCCTGTCATCTTCACCTTCATGATGGCGGGTTTCCCGGCCGGCCTGGTCATCTACTGGGCCTGGAACAACACGCTGTCGATCCTCCAGCAGGGCATCATCATGAAGCGCCAGGGCGCCAAGATCGAGCTGTGGGACAATCTGGTCGCACTGTTTCGAAAGAAACCATCACCGGCCGAATAGAAGGCGCAGCGCTTTCTCCAGCCTTCAAAGCCCCGCCTCGCGCGGGGCTTTTTCCGTTTAAGCAACTCCGGGATCACGTTCCCGTGATCGGCGAAACTTGCGCCTCGCCGGGGGCGTGACTGCCTGTGCGTTTCCAAAGGCTATCAATTCCGATCAGCCCTCACCCGGAGGAAGACCACATGCGCTTGCCGTCATTCAGGACCATCGCCTTTTCCGCGCTCATCGCCGGCGTGGCGATTGCCGCGCCCGCCTATGCCAAAAACCCGAATGTCGGCGGCGCGCCGATGTACACCACCAAGAACATCGTCGAGAACGCCGTCAATTCGAAGGATCACACGACGCTGGTCGCCGCGGTCAAGGCCGCCGGCCTGGTCGACACGCTGCAGGGCGCTGGCCCGTTCACAGTCTTTGCCCCGACCAATGCAGCGTTTGCGAAATTGCCCAAGGGCACCGTCGACACGCTGCTGAAGCCGGAGAACAAGGACAAGCTCACCAAGGTGCTGACCGCGCATGTCGTGGCCGGCAAGATTTCGGGCGCCGAAATGATGAAGAAGGCCAAGGCGATGGGCGGCAAGTACGAGATGAAAACCGTCTCCGGTGACACGCTGACCGCCGAAGTCAAGAAGGGCAAGCTCTACATCATGGATGAGTCAGGCGGCGAGGCGCGAGTGACGATCGCCGACGTCAACCAGTCGAACGGCGTCATCCATGTCGTCAACAAGGTGCTGTTGCCGAAGTAACGGCTTTCGGCAAAGGGGATCAAGGCAGGTCCGTTGGGGCTTTCTCGGCCTGCCGTCCCACCTCATGACGAGGTGCCATGTTTCTTGGGAAGTCGTATCGGCATCGGCCGGGGTCCTGTAGTCCCTCACAGGACCCCGGTTTCTTTTCGGCTGTTGCTTGTCCTGCCGGATGAGCTTCGACCGTCACTCCATCACGGCGCTGTGGTCGATCTTGGCCGGAGTCGCCGGCTTGCGCAGCAACAGAACCAGCGGAATGGCGGCAAGCGACAGGATCATCATCAGCTTGAAGTCGTTCATGTAGCTGATGATGGTCGCCTGCAGCGTCACCACGCCGTCGAGCGCAGCGGCACGCCCGGCGGCGCTGTAGGGGTCCATCGCCTGGAAGATCGCCGGATTGCCGAACGCCTGGTTGTAGGGCGTCACATAGGTGGCGATGCTGGCGTGGTTGATCTGCACGTTCTCCGTCAACAGCGCGGTGACCACCGATATGCCGACGCTGGAGCCGATGTTCCGCGACAGATTGTAAAGGCCTGTGCCTTCCGCGCGCCGCTCCGGCGCCAGCGTGGCGAAGGTGATGGTGGTCAGCGGCACGAAAAGGAAGCCCAGGCCAGCGCCCTGGATGAAGCCGGTGCTGATGATCGTCCATTGCGACACATCAGGGGTCCAGCCGGTCATGTCGTACATCGCCCAGGCGGTGACCAGCAGGCCGGTCAGCAGCAGCCAGCGCGTGTCCACCTTGCCGATCAGCCTGCCGACCAGGAACATGCAAGCCATGGTCCCAAGCCCACGCGGCCCCATGACGATGCCGGCCGTCACCACCGGATAGCCCATCAGCGTCTGCAGATAAGGCGTCATCAGGGCCAGCGAGGCCAGATAGGTGATGCCGATGATGAAGATGAAGATCATGCCGACTGCGAAATTCCTGTCGAGGAACAGCCGCGGGTTCACGAAGGTGTTTTTGGCGGTGAAGGTGTGGACGAGGAAGATGTAGAAGGCCGACGCGCAGATCAGCGCCTCGACGATGATCTCGGACGACGAGAACCAGTTGAGCTGCTCGCCGCGATCGAGGAACATCTGCAGCGCGGCGATGGTTATGCTGAGCATGCCGAAGCCCAGCCAGTCCAGCCTGGCCTTGAGGTCCGTCTTGGTTTCCTGGACGAACATCGACACGCCGGCGAAAGCCAGCGCGCCGATCGGGACGTTGATGTAGAACACCCAGCGCCAGCTGACATTCTCGGTCAGCCAGCCGCCGATGACCGGTCCGAGCACCGGCCCGACCATCACCGAAACGCCGAACAGCGCCATCGCCGAGCCGCGCTCCTCGACGCTGTAGATGTCGAGCAGGATGCTCTGCGCCAGCGGCACCAGGGCCGCGCCGAACAGGCCTTGCAGCAGGCGGAAGCCGACGATCTGGGGCAGCGACTGCGCGAACCCGCACAGCACCGATGCGACGACGAAGCCGGTGATGGATATCAAAAGGATGCGCTTGCGGCCGAAACGATTGGCAAGATAGCCCGAAGGCGGCGTCATGACGGCCGCCGCGACGATGTAGGACGTCAGCACCCAGTTTATCTGGTCGGCGCTCGCCGAAACGCTGCCCTGGATATAGGGCAGCGCCACATTGGCGATGGTCGTGTCCAGCGCCTGCATGATGACGGCGAGGATCACGCAGGCGGTGATGGCGCCGCGATTGGCGACCACGCCACCTGTCGCGGACGCGCCGGTCATGACTTTTGTCCGAACCGGCCGAGGAGGTCCGTCACGAAGTCCGGCAGGCCGCGCGCATGGCCGGTATCGATGCCGACCACGACGCTCATCCCGCCACGCAACGGCGGCTTGCCCTGGAGATCGTCCAACGTCACGCGCATCGGAATGCGTTGTACGACCTTGACCCAGTTGCCGGTGGTGTTCTGCGCCGGAAGCAAGGAGAAGCTCGACGACGACGCCGGGCTGATCGAGGCGACCGTACCGTGCCAGACGGCACCCGGGTAGCTGTCGACGCTGATCGTCGCCGTCTGTCCCGGCCGCACATAGGTCAGTTCGGTTTCCTTCGGCTCCGCCGCGATCCACAGATCGGTCGCCGAAATCAGGCTGAAGGCCGGCTGCGAAGCCGGCAGGTACTTGCCGACCTGAAGCGCGTCGACATTGGTGACGATGCCGTCGAACGGCGCCTTGACGATGGAATCGGCAAGGTTGCGCTGGGCGTCGTCGACCGCCGATTGCGCCTGAAGGTAGAACGGATTCTTCTCCACCGGCTGGCTGGCGTCGCCGCCAAGCTGGGCAAGCGTCGCCTGTGCCTGCGCTTGGGCAACGGACACTTTCTGGCGGGCGGCGACGAGGTCGTGTTGGGCGCTGTCGAAGGTCGCCTTGGAGGAGGTGGAGGTCTTGAGCAGATCCTGCTGGCGTTGGAAAGCGGCCTCGTAGTAGGGGATGTCGGCCTGCGCCTGCTCGATCAGCGCCTGCGATTGCTGGTAGCTCGCCTGCAAGGTCAGCACCTGGTTGCGCACAGTCCCGAGCTGCGCCTCGGCCGCGGCAAGGGCGGTTTCGAAAGAGGCCGGCCGCAACCGGAAAAGCACCTGGTCCTTCTTCACCGCCTCGTTCTCGTGCACGTCGATCTCGAGCACGGTGCCGGAGACATCGGTGGACACGCCGAGCGATTGCGCCTGGATGTAGGCATTGTCCGTTGTCATGACCTGGCCGCCGATGACGTAGTAGTAGCCGCCGACGACCAGGGCGACCGGAAGCAGGGCAAACAGGATCGGCCGCGTCAGGCTGCGCCTGGGCTTGACCGTCGCCGGAGGCGCCACCGCAACCCCGGCCTGGCGTGGCTCCTTGGACGGAGCCTCGAGCGCCGCCGGCTCCAGGGCGACCGGTGCTTCGAGCTCGTCATTGTCGATGAGGGTGCCGGCTCGCCTTTGCTCGCGTTCGCTGTCCAGTCGGATGACCTGATCGCGCGCCCGGTCGGCGGCGGATCCATCTTCTTCGACAGGCTTCTTTGGTGAGGTTGATTCA
This sequence comes from Mesorhizobium sp. M0870, assembly GCF_040319775.1. Classification (NCBI taxonomy): domain Bacteria; kingdom Pseudomonadati; phylum Pseudomonadota; class Alphaproteobacteria; order Hyphomicrobiales; family Phyllobacteriaceae; genus Mesorhizobium; species Mesorhizobium sp. M0870. The sequence continues at coordinate 62,305 of NZ_JAMYOI010000009.1, read as the reverse complement.
GCCATGTGTTTTCTCCCGGTCGGCGGCAGGCTGGGCGCAAGCCGCGAGCAGATTGGATTTGATGAGGGATAGGGTTTGCAGCGGATGCAGTTGCGCATCCGCGGAAAGGCCGACGAAGGCCTCGTCACGCGTCTTCTGCCCATTGCTGCGCATGATTTCGATAAGCGGATGGGCTTGCGGCTTCAGGTAAAGCAGCCATGCCAGGCGGTCGGCGGGATTGGGCCGGCGCTCGATGAAGCTGCGTGCCTCCATCCTGTCGAGCAGCCGGGCGAGCGTGATCGGCGTGATCTCGATAAGATCGGCCAGTTTGCTCTGGTGGATGCCTTCATGCAGGCAGAGATAGGCCAGCACCTGCCACTGGGCGCGGGTCAGCCCCGATGCCCGCGACCTCTGCTCGAACCGCTTTCGAAGCAGGCGCGCGACATCGTGCAGCACGAAGCTGATGTTGGGTGACGATGGCATGGGAGGTACTGGAGTTTTTCGGCGCAACTTTTAGTGAGCATGCTTATTATCATCATGCACATAATCCCGCTGGACGCGGTGCGCAAGACGGACTAAGCCCGCCTGGAAAAAATGACGCATGGGCTGCGACGCCACAAAAAGGCTCCGGTAGCAGGCTGTTGCCGCGCAGGGATGAGACGATGGAGTGGCTGAAGATATTGACCGTATCGGCCATCGCGGGATGGCCGGGCATTGCGTTCGCAAAGGACGCCGTCAGCTGCGGCGGCGCCGCCATGCTGGGTGGCGCGCAATTGAACTGCAGCCACGTCGAACCCCAGGCGCCGCCTCAGTTTTGCACCTATAGCTGGGCTCTCCACATGCCGGCCGGAGACCAGAAAATCGTCGAAGGCAGCTTCATGCTGCCGCCCGGCGCGGCGAACGTCACCGTCTATCAGGGCAGCGGTTTCGACAGCGCGCTGTCCGATCCGATCGTGATCTGCCGCGGCAGCAAATGAGCAAGACCGTCAAGGAAAGCTCACTCGTCGCCCTATTGGTGCTATAGGGCGGATCACGCTATTTTGAACGGGCGCATTCGAGTTTCGGATGCGCCTGGCGGCCATTTCTCTGACGGATTTCGACATGGACGGACCCAACCCAGACATCAAGCACCCGATCCCGATGCATACCCGCGTCGGCTTCCTCAAGGGGCTGGTGAACGCGCCGAACATCGAGGTCGGCGACTTCACCTATTATGACGACCCCGACGGTCCGGACAAATTCGCCGAAAAATGCGTCCTGCACCATTATCCGTTCATTGGCGACAAGCTGATCATCGGCAGGTTCTGCGCCATCGCCGAGGGCGCGCGCTTCATCATGAACGGCGCCAACCACGCTATGTCCGGCTTTTCGACCTATCCGTTCAATATTTTCGGCCATGGCTGGGAAAAGGGTTTTGACCCGGCGACCTGGTCCAGGGAAGTGCGCGGCGACACCATCGTCGGCAGCGACGTCTGGATCGGCATGGAAGCGGTGATCTTGCCCGGGGTGGAAATCGGCCACGGCGCCATCGTTGCCGCGAAATCGGTGGTGACGCACGACGTGCCGCCCTATGCGATCGTCGCCGGCAACGCGGCCAAGGTGGTAAAGATGCGTTTCGACGACCGGACAATCAGGCGGCTGCTGGCGGTGGCGTGGTGGGACTGGCCGGTGGACAAGGTCAGCCGCAACCTCGATGCTATCCGGGGTGCCAATATTTCTCTTCTGGAGGCAGCAGCTTGAACGCTCTGAACAGCAGCATAATCGGCACCGAACTGTTCACGCGAGGATGGATCTTCATCCGCGGCGTGCCGGCCATGAAATTCTTGCCGCCGGAAGGGCCGCCGGAAATCGCCTTTGCCGGCCGCTCGAATGTCGGCAAGTCGTCGCTGATCAACGCGCTGGTCAACCAGAAGGGGCTGGCGCGCACTTCCAACACGCCGGGGCGCACGCAGGAACTCAACTATTTCGTGCCGGATGGATTTTCGGGTGAGGGCGCCGACCTGCCGCCCTTGGCGCTGGTCGACATGCCCGGCTATGGCTATGCCACCGCGCCGAAGGAAAAGGTCGACGAGTGGACCAAGCTGGTCTTCGACTATCTCAAGGGCCGCGTCACGCTGAAGCGCGTCTATGTGCTGATCGACGCCCGTCACGGCATCAAGGCCAAGGACGATGAAGTGCTGTCGCTGCTCGACAAGGCGGCGGTGTCCTACCAGATCGTCCTGACCAAGACCGACAAGATCAAGACTGCCGGCGTGCCGCGGCTGATCGAGGAGACGCTGGCAAAGATCAAGAAGCGGCCGGCGGCGTTTCCGTTCGTGCTGGCGACGTCTTCGGAAAAAGCCGAGGGCCTTCAGGAATTGCAGGCGGCCATCGTGCTTGCCGCCAATGGCGGCTAAGCTATGTCGATATTCAGGTGATGCCGGCCTGCAAACGACGGCTTTCTGCGCTTCCGGTGCTCACGGACCCGAATGTCCGCTCCGCTCCGGTTCTCGAAAGCCACCGTTTTCGGCTCGGCCTGACCTGAATCTCAACACACCTTAGAACTGGGTTAAGGCTTGGCCTCGATAGCAATCGTCTGATGGCCTTCTTCCGCCACAAGCCTTTCGGTGCCGTATGCCCTGAGGAACATGCTGACGCCTGACCTGACGATGTGATCGATCTCGTCCTGGGTCGGGGCTTTGGTACGGTAGGCGAAGATGCACTGGCGGAACAGACCGGCCAGGCACAGTTCGGTGAACTGATAGGCGGCGAGATCGACATCGTCGATGCGCAGCAGGTCGCGCTCGATGGCGGCATTGAGAAAGGCCGCGACCTTGTCGTGGCCACGCTTGGGACCGCGCTCGTAAAAACGCGCGCCCATGTCGGGTATCCGGTCGGATGCCCCGATCACCGTGCGCTGTGCCTGGATGACCTTGGCCGACGTGATCTTGAGGGCCAGCACCTTGCCGAACTTCACCAGCGTCTCGCGCAGGTTGTCGGCATTGTCCAGCACGTCATACATGTTCTTGAAGATGGTGCCGCGCTCTTCCTCGATCAGCGCTTCGAACAACTCCTCCTTGTTGGCGAAGTAGACGTAGATCGTACCCTTGGAGACACCGGCCTCGCGGGTGATGTCGTTCATCGAGGCGGCTTCGAAGCCCTTGTCGATGAAGACACGACGGGCGCCGTCGATGATCTGGCTGCGCTTGACCGGATCCTGCCCCGCGGCCGGGCGGCCACGGCGCAAGCTTTCCAACAGGTCGTCGCACGACTCGTTTTCGACATTGGGCGGGATCTCGGCCATGAAAGTCACACCTCGAAAATAATTCGAACCAAGCGGTTCGATTGCCCTTGATATGGTCCTCTTTACGCGCTATGTCAACGGCCGGATCGAACCGAACGGTTCAGTATCATATTATAACTTTAGAGAGATGTCATGTCCTCGAACGCGCCGACCACAGCCGAAGTCCGTCCCTTCCCCAACGCCAAGGTTGCGCCGGCTACGGAAGCGCCGGATATGCCTGTCCAGCCCGTCTCGTCGCCGCCGGCAGAGGCTCCGGTCAAGAAGAAGCGCTCGGTTCGTTCATTTCTGCTGCCGATCATCGGCGTTGCCTTGCTCGGCGCCGGCGCCTGGTACGGTTACGATTACTGGACAACGGGCCGCTTCATGATCTCGACGGAAGACGCCTATGTCCAGGCGGACATGGCGTTCATCTCGCCCAAGATTTCCGGCTATGTCGATCAGGTCAAGGTCAGCGAGAACCAGTTGGTCAAGGCCGGCGATCCGCTGCTCGTCGTCGATGACGGCGACTATAAGATTGCCGTCGCCCAGGCCGAGGCGCAGATCGCCACCTTGAGCAAAACGCTCGACCGCATCGACGCCCAGACCGAAGCAGCCCGCGCCTCGCTGCAGCAGGCCCAGGCGCAGAAGGTCGCCGATCAGGCCGCCGCCGACAATGCGGCCAAGGTCGCGGCGCGCGCCTCGCAACTGCTCAAGACCCATGTCGGCACGCAGGCGCAGCTGGACGACGCCCAGACGGCGGTCCAGCAAGCCGATGCCGCCCTTGTCGGCGCCGACGCACAGATCGCCGCCGCGCAGGCCAATATCGGCGTGCTGCAGGCGCAACGCGCGGAATCGGCGAGCACGCTGGCGTCCCTGCAGCTCAGCCATGACAAGGCGCTGCGCGATCTTTCCTTCACCGTGCTCAAGGCGCCTTATGACGGCATCGTCGGCAACCGCTCGGTCGAACAGGGCGACCTTGTCAGCCCCGGCCAGAAGCTCGCCGTCATCGTGCCGATGGACAAGCTCTACATCGTCGCCAACTTCAAGGAGACGCAGCTTGCCCGGCTGGTGCCCGGCGAGAAGGTCAAGATCTCGGTCGATGCGACCGACGGCCAGGACTTCGAGGGGACCGTCTCGTCGCTGGCGCCGGCTTCGGGTGCCGTGTTCTCGCTGCTGCCGCCCGAAAACGCCACCGGCAACTTCACCAAGGTCGTGCAGCGCGTTCCGGTCCGCATCGATGTGCCCGCCGATGCGCTGAAGAGCGGCAAGCTGCGCGCCGGCCTGAGCGTCGTCGTCGCCGTCGACAGCCGTACCGCCCCATCTGGTTCGGCATCAGCGGCAGCGTCGAACTGAGCGGCCGCCGGGGAGCAATGCCATGGCAACCGCAACCCTGACAGCAGGAGCGCCGCCGGCGAGGCCGGCTGTGCCTGACACCATTTCGACGCGGCGCGTCATCGCCTTCCTGGCGATGGTGTTCGGCATGTTCATGGCCATCCTCGACATCCAGATTGTCTCCGCCTCGCTGTCGGAAATCCAGGCCGGCCTGAGCGCCAGCTCCGACGAAATCCCGTGGGTGCAGACCGCCTATCTGATCGCCGAAGTGGTGATGATCCCGCTGTCAGGCTTCCTCAGCCGGATGCTGTCGACGCGCGTGCTGTTCACGATCTCGGCGGCGGGTTTCACCGCGGCCAGTGCGCTGGCGGCGACCGCCACCAACATCGACCAGATGATCGTCTACCGCGCCGTCCAGGGATTCATCGGCGGCGGCATGATCCCGAGCGTCTTCGCCGCTGCCTTCACCATCTTCCCGCCCTCGCGCCGCGCCTTCGTCTCGCCGATGATCGGCCTGGTGGCGACGTTGGCGCCGACCATCGGCCCGACTGTCGGCGGCTACATCAGCCATGCCATGTCCTGGCACTGGCTGTTCCTGGTCAATGTCGTGCCCGGCATCCTGGTCACAGCGGCGGCCTGGACGCTGATCGACTTCGACAAACCCAACCTCAAGCTGTTCAGCAAGTTCGACTGGTGGGGCCTCGCCGGCATGGCGGCTCTCCTGGGCTGCATGGAATATGTGCTCGAGGAGGGTCCCAACAATGACTGGATGCAGGATCAGGGCGTCTTCATCTGCGCCATTGTCATGACCATCGGCGCGGTGCTGTTCTTCTGGCGGGCGTTCACCGCCGAGGAGCCGATCGTCGACCTGAAGGCCTTCACCAACATCAACTTCGCCTTCGGCTCGCTGTTCTCCTTCGTCATAGGCATCGGCCTTTACGGCCTGACCTATCTCTACCCGGTGTATCTCGGGCGCATCCGTGGCTACGATTCGATGATGATCGGCGAGGCGCTGTTCGTCAGCGGCCTGGCCATGTTCTTCACCGCGCCGATCTCGGGCATCCTGTCGAATAAGATGGACCCGCGGCTGATGATGATGATCGGCTTCTTCGGCTTCGCCACCGGCACCTGGTGGATGACGCATCTGACCGCCGACTGGGATTTCTATGAGCTGCTCATCCCGCAAATCCTGCGCGGCTGTTCGATGATGCTGTGCATGGTGCCGATCAACAACATCGCGCTCGGCACCTTGCCGCCCGAGCGGCTGAAGAACGCTTCAGGCCTGTTCAACCTCACCCGCAACCTTGGCGGTGCGGTTGGCCTCGCCCTGATCAATACCGTGCTGATCGACCGCAATGCCTTCCACTACGCAAGGCTCTCCGAACATGTGCAATGGGGCAGTGAAGCCGCGCAGACCAAGCTGCAGAACATGACGCTCAATTTCGAGCAAACCCCCGGCCTCGACGCGACAAGTGCCGCGATCTCCAAGCTGTCTGGCATGGTCCAGCAGCAGGCGGCGCTGCTGTCCTTCATGGATGTGTTCTTCATGCTGACGGTGCTGTTTGCGACGCTTGGCATGTTCACCATGCTGATCCGCAAGCCGGCCGCGGCGGGCGGAGGTGGCGGCGGCGGCCACTGATACGTGGGCAGCTGTTTCGGGAAGCTCCTCCAGTCCACGCCTGAAAAAGCTCTGACCGCGCAAAAAACTCCGGGCCCGCAAGCCCGGAGTTTTTCATATCCAGTTGGAATTTGTCAGGCTGTGGCGGGCTTGAAGGTCAGCGCGACGCCGTTGATGCAGTGGCGCAGGCCGGTCGGCGCCGGACCGTCGTCGAAGACGTGGCCGAGATGGCCGCCGCAGCGGCGGCAATGCGCCTCGGTGCGCGTCATGCCGAGCGAGCGGTCCACGGTCGTGCCGATAGCCTTGGGGATCTCTTGCCAGAAGCTCGGCCAGCCGGTGCCGGAATCGAATTTCGTCTCCGACGAATAGAGCGGCAGGTCGCAGCCGGCACAGGCGAAGATGCCCTTGCGGTGTTCGTTGAGCAGCGGGCTGGTGCCGGGATACTCCGTGCCTTCCTTGCGCAGCACGTTGAAGGCGGCAGGCGACAGGATGGCTTTCCACTCGGCGTCGGTCTTGGTGACTTCGAATTTTTCGGCGGCCTGTGCTGCCTGCGGATCGCCCATGCGCAGCATCGTTGCCGCGATCCCGACGACGCCGATGGCGGCGGCACCGCTCAAAAGAAAGTCGCGACGGTTCATGACCAGTTCCTCCTGATGTCCTTTTGCCAAACTATACCGTCGCGCGGAAATCAAAAGCCGGTGACGGAAGCCCCTCGAACGAACACTCCGCGCCCGCCCACATCCGAATGTGGGAGGCGCGGAGTGCGCGGGTCAATTGCGGATCACAGAGCGGGATCGTGCAATCGACGGAGGGCCCTTGCTGCCAGTTCGCCGGCAGCAAGCCCCTTGTTACATCTTCGGCAAAAGAACCTTGTCGATGACGTGGATGACGCCATTGGACTGTTCGACATCGGCGATCGTCACATTGGCGACATTGCCGTTCTCGTCTGTGACGGTGACCTTGCCGCCGTCAGCCTTGAGCGACAGCTCGCAGCCGCCGGCCGTCTTGACCTTGTGGGTGCCGCCGTCAGCCTTGGCCATCGAGGCCACGTCCGCCCCCATCGCCTTGGCACCGATGACATGGCAGGTGAGGATCTTGGTGAGCTTGTCCTTGTTTTCAGGCTTGAGCAGCGTCTCGACCGTCCCGGCCGGAAGGGCTGCGAAGGCCTCGTTGGTCGGAGCGAACACAGTGAACGGACCGGCGCCCTGTAGCGTCTCGACAAGGCCGGCGGCCTTCACGGCGGCGACCAGCGTGGTGTGGTCCTTCGAGTTCACGGCGTTCTCGACGATGTTCTTGTCGGCAAACATCGCGGCGCCGCCAACCATCGGGTTTTCGGCATAGGCGGCGGTGGCAAGGGCCGAAACGGCGATCGTACCGGCGAGCAAAAGGGTGACGTATCTACGCATGATGTCGAACTCCTCGGGTTTTTCTCTTCCCATTTTTGGGGACGCGAGGAGATACGGGACAAAATCGCCCGAGTTTCAGAAATATCGTGATTTTTTATTTTATCTAACGCGCCCGGCGGATTTCCCAAGTAATCGGTCGCGGCCGACATGCTGTCTATGGGCATGTTCAGTGAGGGATAGACTTATGATAGTCTTTTGTGATTTTTCAAGCGCGCGGAGCCGGTCAGATGCTCTTCAGGTCGCCGGCGGCGACTACCGGTCCGGTCGGCTGTCCGGTCGGCGAACCGCCTGACGGCTCGAGGCTGACGGCAAGCACCGCGCCTTGGGCAAGCTTCTGCTGGGCCGCCGGCGAGACGACAATATGTGCCGTAGCACCGGCCGGAATGACGCCCATCGACACCGGCGGGTTCTTGCCCTCGATCATCCACAGCTCGAAGTCCTTGCCGGAAGCACGCTCACCGGAGACATGCGACAGGCCGATTTCGTGATGCGCGGCATCATAGACGGCGAGATATCTGACGTCGCTGCCTTCGGCGGCCAGCGAAGCGACGAGGCGCGCCTGCGGCTGCTCGACCGGGGGGTTGAGGACTGGCACGGCGATGTAAATCGCCAGTGCCGCAGCCGCGGCCGCGGCAAGGCCGCGCCAGAAGGCCAGGCTGGACCACAGGCCGCCGCGCGATTCGGCGGGCGTGGTCACGGCGGCAGCGTTGGCGAACAGGCGGCGGTCGACAGCGGTCTTCACCGAAACCGACGGCTCGACTTCCCGATAGGCGGCGGCAAGCGGTGAGAGACTGACCTCCCAACTCTCGACAAGACGAGCGAAAACCGTATCCGCATCGATGCGGCGGGAGACGATCTGGCGTTCGTCGGCATCGAGCACGCCGAGAACGTATTCGGCGGCGAGCAGGTCGTCGCCTTCACGTTCCGGTCCTGTGTCTTCTGCCAGCGTCATCTTTCCAGACATTCTCTGAGTTTCAACAGGCTGCGGCGCAGCCATGTCCGCATCGTGTTCAGCGGCACGCCATGGCGCTCCGCCAGTTCGGCATAGCTCTCGCCCTTGAGATAGGCCCCCCGTACGGCGGCTGCCCGGTCCTTCTCCAACTCATCGAGACAATGGTGGATACGTTCGGATTCGTCTCCCGCCACCGCCATCGCTTCCGGCCCCGGCGCCGGATCGGCCACGTCGAGCGCGGCATCGATGTCGGCGGCAGGCTTGCGCCGCGCTCGTATGCGATCGATCGCATGGTTGCGCGCGATTGCCACCAGCCAGGAGATCGGGCTTAGATCGGAGACCGCAAAACGATCCGCCTTCGTCCATATCTTGACGAAGACTTCCTGCAGCGCTTCTTCCGCGTCTCCCCGGTCGTTCAAGACACGAAGGCAGACGCCAAAAAGTTTCGCGCTGGTCTGCCGGTAAAGCAGATCGAACGCGGCCCGATCCTCCATCGAAGTCCGAACGATCAGCTTGGTGATGTCCTGCGGCGTCATTGCAGGCAAGTTAGGCGATTACGATGTATTTGCAACGGCGGAAATAATCTTGTGCACGCCTAAGCTTTTGTGTGTCGCCAGCCCGGATCCGTCCACCGATTGCCAATGGAATCGCCACTGGCTAGCTTGCCCTCAGTGATGGGGAGCGCGCATGTCGGTCGAACGGATCCTTTGGGAAGAAGATGCCACGGGCCTCGCCAATCTGGTCCGCAAGGGCGACGTTTCGGCCGTCGAGCTGACCGACACCGCGATTGCCCGCGCTGAGGCCACCCGTCCCGACATCAATGCCACGGCCGAACCGCTCTACGATGCCGCCCGGGCCCGCGCCAAGACCATCGACCGCTCGCTGCCGCTGGCCGGTGTTCCCTTCGCCATCAAGGATCTAGGCATCGCCATCAAGGGCGTGCCGACGCATGGCGGCAGCCGCATTCCGGCATGGCTGGCCGATGTCAATTCGGTGCTGACCGACCGCTATCTCGCTGCCGGGCTTATCCCGATCGTCACCTCGGCATCGCCGGAGCACGGGCTTCGATTGATGACCGAATCCAGGGCCTTTGGCATCACCCGCAATCCGTGGAACACCGGCCATACCAGCGGCGGCTCTTCGGGCGGTTCGGCAGCCTTGGTCGCAGCCGGCGTCGTGCCGGTGGCGCATGCCTCCGATGGCGGCGGCTCGATTCGCGTGCCTGCCGCCTGCACCGGGCTTGTCGGCCTGAAAACGTCGCGCGGCCGCACACCGCTGACGCCGCTGGTGAGCGAAAGCTGGTACGGCATGGTCGTCGATCATGCGCTCACCCGTTCGGTGCGCGATTGCGCGCTGCTGCTCGACCTCACCCACGGCCCCGATCCTCTGTCGCCCTATGCCGCGCCGCCGCCGAAAGGCACGTTCGCGGCTGCCGCCGCGCGCGATCCCGGCAAGCTCAGCCTGGCCGTGTACCGCAAATCGCCGCTTGGCCTGCCGATCTCGGACGAGACGCTCAAGGCGCTCGACAAGGCGGTGGCGCTTGCCCGCGAGGGCGGCCACACGGTCGAAGAGATCGACCTGCCCTTTATCGGCCGCGATTTCTTCGCCGATTTCTGCAGGACGGTTGCCTCCGCCGTTGCCGGCACGATGCGCGCCGAAGCGCTGCGTGTCGGGCGCTCCGTTACCGGCGACATCGAGCGGGCGACGCGCGTGCTCGCCCGCTTCGGCGAACTGGTGTCGGCCGGCGAGACCTATGCCGACCTGCAGCGGCTGCATGCCGCCTCGCGACGCCTGATTTCGGAGACCGTGCAGTACGACGCCGTGCTGATGCCGGTCATTGCCCACCCGCCGCTCGCCTGCGGCGCCATGGATCCGAAAGGCGCCGACGAACTCATCGAGAACCTGCTCGACAAGCTTCATCTGACGCCTTTGCTGAAGCTGAAGCCGTTCTTCGGGCAGCTGATGGACAAGAGCCTCTGGTTCACCCCTTGGCCGGCGATCCAGAATGTCAGCGGCCAGCCGTCGATCGCGCTGCCGGTCCATGTGACTGACGCCGGCCTGCCGCTCGGCGTCCAGGCGGCCGGCCGTCCGGGCGGCGAGGAGACGCTTTTGTCGCTCGCCGCGCAGATGGAGAAGATCTCGGGTTGGCTGGACCGCAGGGCGCCGCTGATGGTGCCGCCACAATGACGAGGTCGTGAAGCGCTCGAATATGACTGCAAAGCCATTTGCGGGCGACGCCAATTCCCGCTAAGACGCCGCCGTCCTTACCTGATGCATGTCGCCCAAAAGGGTCCAGCGGTTTTGCGACAACGACATGCTTAAAATAAAAAGCCGGGAACCAAGCCGATGACGGAAATAACCGCCACCGCCGAAATGCAGGCAGCCCTGTTGTCGCGGGCGCTGCCCTACATGCAGCGCTACGAGCACAAGACGGTCGTGGTGAAATATGGCGGCCATGCCATGGGCGACATCGAGCTTGGCAAGGCCTTCGCGCGCGACATCGCGCTGCTCAAGCAGTCCGGCGTCAACCCGATCGTCGTCCATGGCGGCGGCCCGCAGATCGGCGCCATGCTGGCCAAGATGGGCATTGAATCGAAGTTCGAGGGCGGCCTGCGCGTCACCGACCAGAAGACGGTCGAGATCGTCGAAATGGTGCTGGCCGGTTCGATCAACAAGGAGATCGTCGCACTGATCAACGCCGAGGGCGAATGGGCGATCGGCCTGTGCGGCAAGGACGGCAACATGGTGTTCGCCGAAAAGGCCCGCAAGACCATGATCGACCCGGACTCCAACATCGAGCGCGTGCTCGATCTTGGCTTCGTCGGCGAGCCGGTCGAGGTCGACCGCACCTTGCTCGATCTTCTGGCACGCTCCGAGATGATCCCGGTGCTGGCGCCGGTGGCGCCAGGACGCGACGGCCACACCTACAACATCAATGCCGACACCTTCGCCGGCGCCATTGCCGGCGCCTGCCAGGCGACGCGCCTGCTGTTCCTCACCGACGTGCCGGGTGTGCTCGACAAGAACAAGAAGCTGATCGACGAACTGACCGTGGCCGAGGCCAAGGCGCTGATCAAGGACGGCACGGTCTCGGGCGGCATGATCCCCAAGGTCGAGACCTGCATCGAAGCGATCGAACGCGGTGTCGAAGGCGTCGTCATCCTCAACGGCAAGACGCCGCATGCGGTGCTGCTGGAACTGTTCACCGAACACGGCGCCGGCACGTTGATCGTGCCCTGAGGGGCTCGTCAGCCGGCTAACTTTTTCGCCTCGGAATCTTCAATATTGCCGATGAGGGGAATGGCCGGCTTTCTGGCCGGGCGTCGAACGGACATCGATTCCTCCTCGGCGTCCTGCGGCGCGCCCCAGAATTCGGCCAGCGTCGGGCCGTCTTTCACCCTGATGTCGCGGACCAGAAAGCCCCAGACCTCGCGGAACCAGACGCGGCGGCCCATTTGCGTGTACCAGCGCATCGAATGGCGCTGCTCGGGATCCTTGTGGAACAGGATGCGCGCCAGCGCCTTCGGCCGCGACTGCACCGCCAGCTCGATCAGCTTGACGCTGAAGAACAGCATCCACGGTTTCAGCCGCGTCATCTGCAGCACCTGGTGCTTGTAGTCCCACAGGCGCGCGTCCTGCTGGATCACCTTGCGATCCCGCGCGATGCGGAAGAACGGCGTCCAGCGATGCGGCGTCACATACAGTGCCTGGATCTGGTCCGGGTCGTAGGCGATGAGCTGCCGGAAGCCGCGCCACAGGTCGCGAAACCCTTCGTCCTCGAAGCCGGCCACCCAGGTCGCCATAGACAGGATGCCGTTGAGGCGCAGCAGCCTTATCGCCTCGCGGTCGGATGAGATGCTGCCGCCCTTGCGGATCAATTGCAGCGTCTGCTCGTCGGTGTTTTCCATGCCGAGCAGCCAGCGGATGACACCGGCCTTGCGGTAGAGATGCAGGATGTCGGCATCGCGCACGATGTCGTCGGCGCGGGTCGAACCGACGATCAGCACCGGCACGTTCTCGGCGATCAGGGCGTCGAGGAAGGCCCGCCAGGCCTTGTTCGAGACCGTCGGATTCTCGTCGGCGAGATTGATCAGCTCGACGCCGTGCTCGCGGTGCAGCCAGGCGATCTCCCTGGCGAACTTCACTGGGTCGCGATGCCGCCATCGGGTCCAGAAGCCGCGCTGGCCGCAATAGTTGCACAGATGCGGACAGCCGCGCGAAAACTGCATGACCACGGCCCGCTTGCCGCCCCAGTAACTGTACCGCGAGTGCTCAATCAGCTCCCAGCCGACGCGGTAGGCGTCGAGGTCGGCAATGGTCATGGCCGGTTGCGTGGCGACGGGACGGCTGAGATCGTCGCGATAGGCGATGCCGGCCACGCTCGCCGGTGGCTGGCGCATTTCCAGCGCCTCGACCAGCGCCACGACGGTCGCTTCGCCCTCGCCGCGCACGATGAAGTCGAATGTATCCGTTGCGGACAGGATGTCGCGCCAATGATAGGTGGGGAAAACGCCGCCATAGATGATGATGGTCGCCGGCTCCCGCTGCTTGATCTGCTCAGCGATCAGCAAGGCGGTCGGATGCGCCGAGGTCGAGCCGGAATGGCCGATCAGGACGAAGTCGGGGTGATCGTCGAGTGCATCGCAAACGACCCTGTCGAGCGGCATCGGCCCGAATTCGGCATCGACGAGCCGCACTTCATGGCCGGCATCGATCAGCGGGCCGCCGAGCGCCAGCAGGCCGAGCGGCGGCAGGTGGTCGTCGGGCACGCGGCTGCCGATGGCGGTGTGCGGTGGATTGATCAGGACGATTTTCATTGCGGACCTCTGGGCATTTGGTCCGCGCAAGCTGGCCGGCGATGTGGACACGCGCTTGGCCCGTTTCAGCAGTTTGCGTGCAGCTTTTGCTTAAGGGGTGAGGAAAGGAGGCATTCTCACTTCCGGAGATGCCCGAGCGGCACATGGCCCGGCCCCTTGATGTTCTGCAGCACCAACTGCGTGTGGACGTCGCGCACGCCGTCGAGCCGCATCAGCCGGTGCATGACGAAAGCGTTGAGCTCGTCGACCGACGGCACCATGACATGCAGCAGGAAATCATGGTCGCCAGTCATCGTCCAGCACGACGACACCTCGTCCATGCGCTGCACGGCGGCGATGAAGCTTTCGGGCGAGCCGTCGCTGTGGCTCACCAGGCGCACCTGGATGAACACCTCGACCATCAGCCCGACCGCGCGGCGGCTGATCACCGCGGCAAAACCCTTGATGATGCCGGCATCCTGCAGCGCCTCGAAACGCCGCGCGCACGGCGTCGTCGACAGGCCGATCTCTTGCGCCAGTTCGGAAACCGGCTTGCGCCCGTCGCGCTGCAGGACATCGAGCATCTTGATCTCGAAATCGTCGAACTGAGGCATTTTCACTCCGAGAGAGGGTTTTGTGAGTGGATATTATCTCGAATATTCCGTTCGAGCCATCATCAAAACCGATTTCCCTCGGCAAATCCGGGTAGCCTTTCGGCACGTCTGCCATTCATGATTTGCGAGGAGAAAACCATGACGACGATGAGCGTTGCCGAATACGCCCGCGACTGCGCGGCGCAAGGATTGCGCGGTGACTATTCGGTCTGCCGTGCCGATTTCACCGTGTCGCAGGGTTACGATTACAGCGAAGAAGAGCAGGCGGTGTGGCGCACGCTGTGCGACCGCCAAACCAAGTTGACGCGCAAGCTCGCCCACCATTCCTATCTCGACGGCGTCGAAAAACTCGGCCTGCTCGACCGTATTCCCGATTTCGACGAGGTCAGCGCCAAGCTGCGCAAACTGACCGGTTGGCAGATCGTCGCGGTGCCGGGGCTCATTCCCGCGGCCCCGTTTTTCGATCATCTCGCCGATCGCCGCTTCCCGGTCACCAACTGGCTGCGGACCAGGCAGGAGCTCGACTACATTGTCGAGCCCGACATGTTCCATGATTTCTTCGGCCACGTGCCGGCGCTGTCGCAACCGGTGTTCGCCGATTTCATGCAGATGTATGGCGAGAAGGCCGGCGACATCATCGCGCTGGGTGGCGACGAGATGATTTCCCGGCTCTACTGGTACACGGCCGAATATGGCCTGATGCAGGAGGCCGGCCAGCCGCTAAAGGCCTTTGGCGCCGGCCTGATGTCGTCGTTTACCGAGCTGCAGTTCGCGGTCGAAGGCAAGGACGCCCACCACGTGCCCTTCGACCTGGAAACGGTGATGCGCACCGGCTACGAGATCGACAAGTTCCAGCGCGCCTATTTCGTGCTGCCGTCCTTCGACGCCTTGCGCGATGCCTTCCAGACCGCCGATTTCGAGGCGATCGTCGCCCGGCGCAAGGACCAGCCGGCGCTTGACCCGGCGATGCTCTAGGCAGCACGTTGCCCTGCAGCCGTCAGGCGGTGACCACCTTGCTCAGATGGTCGCCGAGCCGGCAGGCCAGCGCGGTGATTGTCGTCGTCGGGTTGCATTGACCTGACGTGCAGAACACCGAGGAGCCGCCGACATAGAGATTGTCCATGCCGTGCACCTTGCAGTTGGCGTCGACAACACTTTTGGTGACGTCGGTGCCCATGCGCGTGCCGCCCATGTGATGATGGCCCGCCGTCTCGTCGTTGGTGGGATAGTCCTGGCCGTTGCTGATCCAATCGGCAATGCGCACGCGGCCGAGATTCTTCTCGATCAGTGTCTTGCCGAACAATCTGACCCCTTCGAGCAGTGTGCGGCGCTCCATTTCCGATTTCTTCCAGTGTAGCTCGATGCGCGGCACGCCGGCGTGGTCGACATCGGTCTTCGACAACTCGATCTGGTTGGATGCCAGCGGCGCCTGTTCCCAGGCGACGTAGAGCTGGGCGGCGCAACGCAGCCTCTGGCTGAGCTTGGAGGACATCCACTCGGCCATGTCGGGCGCCGTGCAGGCGAGGTCGGCGATAAGGCTCTTGACGCCGGGATACGGCGTCTCGATCAGCCGGATGCCAAAATTCATGATCTGCAGCCGCTCCATGGCGGCAAGTGTCGGCGAGAAGAAGGCCTCGTTGACGGCATCGACCTCGAACGCGTTGTAGTCGGTCAGGATGGCATTGCCGCCCTCGAAGGTCGGATGCTCCATCCAGTAGCGGCCAAGCGCCGTCGCATTCGGCACGACGCCGCCGTTCGAGCGCTGGTTGGACCACAGAAGCAGCCGCGAATTCTCCAGCCCACCGGTGCAGACGATGAAATAGTCGGCGCTGAAGGAGCCGGCATCCTGCCCGTTCGACCACAGTCTGGCGCCAGTCACGCGTCTGCCGTCGCCGGCAAGTTCGGTGGCACAAGTGTTGAGCACCACCGCGATGTTCGTGGCCTTGTCGAGTTCATCGCCGAATTTCTCGGCGAAGCGCACGGCCGGGCTCTTGATCAGCTGCACCCAGCGAATGTCGTTCGAGATCGGCATATCGGGCCGGAGGGCCGGAAGGTCGAGAATGTCGCGCACTTCCGGCAGATAGGGTTCGATGTCGGTGCGGCGGATCGGCCAGCCCGTATCGGGTACCCAGGCCTTCGGCTCGAAATCCTGCTTGTCGAGGACGCGGCACCAGCCTGCCCAGTGGTTGGAACTGCCCCCCATGAACCGCAGCCGGGTTATGTCGAGATCGAAATAGAAATCCCCGACCGTGCTGCCCCGGTAGAAGTCCTGCGACTCGTCGCTGAATTCGCGCGGACCGGCCTCCATCACCACCACCGGAATGCCGGCCGCACCAAGCTTGCGCGCAATCGTCGTGCCGGCCGGGCCGGAGCCGAGGATGCAGACTTTTGGAGTGAAGTTCGCGGCGCGATACGCCTCGTAGCTGTCAAAGATCATGCCAAGTCGCTCCGCTTCAGGATCCAGCCATTGACCTCGACGATCTCGTTCGGGTCGGGCTCTGGATCGGCGGCATCGGCATCAGGCAGCTTGCGGAACAAAGACAGGGCAGGCAATGCGATCAACGCCTGCACGAGCGCGCGGCGTGACATTCTTTTGATGATGAAACTCATGGCTGGTTTCTCGTCTGGGCTTCGGCACTGCATGGGCGTTCCCAGAACGGCAATTCCCGGAACGACACATGCATCACCGTGGAAGCCAGTATCGTGCCAAGTCTGGCCGTGAAGCAGTGAAAACCCGGCTAAGCGGTACAACCGAGTGCAAACAGGGTTAGAGTTTGCTTAACGGGCGGGTTGCGGCAGATCGGATCACGCCGCCTCGGAAATGCCGGTATCGATGATCGTCAGATTGCGGCCCTGGTGCTTGGCCTGGTAGAGGCGCCGGTCGGCGGCGCGCATCAGCTCCGACACACTGGCTTCCTCGCCGCAGATGGTGCCGCCGATGCTGACCGTGAGCGGGATGGTCCGCTCGTCGACGGGCCGGAAGCGGATCAGCTCGACTTCGCGGCGAATGCGCTCGGCGACGCGCTTGGCCTCCTGCTCGGTGGCGCCGATCAGAAAGGCGCCGAACTCCTCGCCGCCGATGCGGCCGAGCACATCGCCGCTGCGCACGCCGCGCTGGATCGCGCTGGCGATCAAAAGCAGCGCGTCATCGCCGGTCAGGTGGCCAAAATTGTCATTGATGGTCTTGAAGTGGTCGGCGTCGATGATCAGCAGCGCGCCGCGATCGGACTTGCGGCGCGAACCGTCAAGCGCGGCAAAGAAACTTTCCCGGTTGAGCATGCCGGTCATGTCGTCGCGGCTCGCCTTTTCCGCCAGTCGGCGATGCGCGGCGGCGAGCTGGGCATGAGCGCGGGCGAGATCGCGATGCGCGTTTTTCAGCCTGTCGCTTTGCCAGAAAGTGCTTGCGCTGGCGGCCCACGCCAGCACCAGCGGACAGAGGGTGGAGGTCAGCCAGATCGTACGATTGACCGGAAATCCCATGGCCGGAACGATGATCAGGGTCAGCAGGAGAGAGGCCGCGACTGAGGCGAAAGCAACGGCGGCGGATCTCAGAATTATGCTGTTCATCGCTTGCTCCCACAAGACTGCCTCTCTGCCAGCAAGCCCTGAAGGCCACCTTTCCCAGATGCCTAAAATTTGAATCGTGAGGCGATTTACGCAACCTCAACGAGCAGAAGTTGTGGATAAAGTCGCTTTCGGAATGCGCGTTTCATGCCATAAGGAGCCTATGACCACGCTCCCTGACCCCGCCCGCTTCGCCCATGTCACCGACTGGGTCTTCGATCTCGACAACACGCTCTATCCGCATCATTCGAATCTGTTCTCGCAGATCGACGTCAAGATGACCGCCTATGTCGGCGAACTGCTGGCATTGCCGCGCGACGATGCGCGCAAGTTGCAGAAGGAACTCTACCGCGAATATGGCACGACGCTGAACGGCCTGATGACACGTCATGGCATCGACCCCGACGATTTCCTCGAGAAGGTCCACGACATCGACTATTCATGGCTGGTGCCCGATCCCGTTCTCGGCACCGCCATCCGCCAGCTTCCGGGCCGCAAGTTCATCTTCACCAATGGCGACCGCAGGCACGCCGAGCGCACCGCGCGCCAACTCGGCATCCTCGACCATTTCGACGACATCTTCGACATCGTCGCCGCCGGGCTCAATCCCAAGCCGGCGCGCCAGACCTACGAGAAGTTCGCCGAACTGCACGCCGTCACCGGCCACAATGCGGTGATGTTCGAAGACCTTGCCCGTAACCTGTCGGTGCCGAAGTCGCTCGGCATGACCACGGTGCTTATCGTGCCGCGCAATTTCGAGCCGACCTTTGCCGAGATCTGGGAGCGCGACCCGGCCAACGAGGATGATGTCGATTTCGTAACCGACGATCTGGCGGGGTTTCTGACGGCGATTGTGGAGGGGGAAGGAAGAGGGGAATTGAAGAATTGAAGAATTGAAGAATGAAGGACGGTCTCCACGGATCAAGTTCCCCAGTTCTTCAATTCACCAGCTCTTCAATTCCCCACTGCCCTACTCCCCCAGCTTGTAGAACCGGCTGATGATCCCCCAGGCTTCGTCGGCGGTGTCGACGAAGTCGATGATGTCCTGATCGCCGGGGCTGATCGTGCCCTGCTCGGCGAGAAAATCGAGATTGATCGCCCGCTTCCAGAAGGATTTGCCGAACAGGATCACCGGCACGCGCTCCATGCGCCCTGTCTGGATCAGGGTCAGCGTCTCGAAGAATTCGTCCATCGTGCCGAAGCCGCCCGGAAACACCGCGACCGCCTTGGCGCGCATGACGAAATGCATCTTGCGGATAGCGAAATAATGGAAGTTGAAGCAGAGCTCCGGCGTCACATAGATGTTCGGCGCCTGCTCGTGCGGCAGGACGATGTTGAGGCCGATCGACGGCGCGCCGACATCGTCGGCGCCGCGGTTTCCCGCTTCCATCACGCCGGGTCCGCCACCGGTCACCACGACATATTCGCGGTAATAGGAGGTAGCCGACTGCTGCGAGCAGAGGCGGGCGAATTTGCGCGCTTCCTCGTAGTATTTGCTGTTTTCCTCGAGGTTCTTCTTCTGCGTCTCGTTCTTGGCCGCCCAGGCCTCGCCGCCGGGTTCCGGCAGGCGCGCGCCGCCGAACAGGATCACCGTCGAACGGATGCCGCGTTCGGCCAGGATCATCTCCGGTTTCAGGAGTTCGAGTTGCAGCCGGACCGCGCGCAACTCGCGCCGCGTCATGAAGTCGGGATCGTTCCAGGCGAGCCGGTAGGTTTCGGCACGCGTCTGCGGCGTGTCCGGCACACTCTTCGACCGCTCCAGATCCTCGTCCGAATGCGGCAGTGGCGTCCAGCCCGCCTTTTCCATAGGTGTCATATGCTCTACCCGTCCAAATTCTTAACTTGCGCCGCCCCATGACGCAGCCGCGATTGACCCTCACCAAGGCTTCACATAAGCAGGTTCCGCAAAAGTGTCCCGCGGTTTTGTGACAAGAACCTGCTACATGCAAAGACGCAAGCATGCGAAGCATGCATGGGGTCCGCGCGACTTTCAAAACAGGTTAAGGCGCAGCCCCTTAACAGCTTGGTAATGGAGCGAATTCATGTCGAAGCCCGATCTGGCGAGCCTCGAAAAGACCATCGAGAAGGCCTTCGAGGAACGCGACGCGATTTCGACTGCGACGCGCGGCGAAACGCGCGATGCCATCCAGTCGGCGCTCGACCTGCTCGACCGCGGCGCCGTCCGCGTCGCCGAGCGGCAGGCCGACGGCAAGTGGCATGTCAACCAGTGGCTGAAGAAGGCCGTGCTGTTGTCCTTCCGGCTCAATCCGATGGAGATCATCAAGGGTGGTCCCGGCGAAGCGATGTGGTGGGACAAGGTGCCGTCGAAGTTCGATGGCTGGGGCGCTGTCGATTTCGAAAAGTCGGGCTTTCGTGCCGTGCCGGGGTCGATCGTGCGTCGCTCGGCCTATATCGCGCCGGGCGCCGTGCTGATGCCGTCCTTCGTCAATGTCGGCGCCTATGTCGATACCGGCACCATGATCGACACCTGGGTCGGGGTAGGCTCCTGTGCCCAGATCGGCAAGAACGTGCATCTTTCCGGCGGCGTCGGCATCGGCGGCGTGCTGGAGCCGATGCAGGCCGGTCCGACCATCATCGAGGACAATTGCTTCATCGGCGCGCGTTCGGAAGTGGTCGAAGGTTGCATCGTGCGCGAAGGCTCGGTGCTCGGCATGGGCGTCTTCATCGGCCAGTCGACCAAGATCGTCGACCGCGCCACCGGCGAGATCTTCTATGGCGAAGTGCCGCCGAATTCCGTCGTCGTCGCCGGAACGATGCCGGGCAAGTCCTTTCCTAACGGCGAGCCAGGTCCGAGCCTCTACTGCGCCGTCATCGTCAAGCGTGTCGACGCCAAGACCCGCTCCAAGACCTCGATCAACGAATTGCTGCGCGATTGATCTTTGCGCAAAGCGAGCGCACCTTCCGCCGGCGCGACAATCGGTCGCGCTGGTTCAACATGGAGGGGTGACATGGACTGGAAGGATCTGCTCACAAGTTTTGATGGTCGCATAAACCGTGGCAAGTTCTGGGCCGCGATTGGCGTTTTCATCGTCATTGGCATCGTTGCCTTTATTCTCGATGCGATTCTCGGTACACGCATCACCACCGCCAGTGGCGCCCAGATCGGCATCATCGGCATTCTCATCGCTCTGGCCTCGATCTATTTCGCACTCGCAGTCTACGCCAAGCGCTGGCATGATCGCGGCAAGTCGGGCTGGTGGAGCCTGATCATGCTGGTGCCGCTCATCGGCCCGATCTGGTTTCTGGTGGAATGCGGCATTCTCGAAGGCGCCAGGGGCGCCAATCAATATGGACCGGACCCGCTTGCCTGACAGATCAGATCTCACCTGGCTTTTCTTCAAAACCTCGGGCCGCGTCAGTCGCGCGGCCTATTTTCTTGGCGGGTTGCTCGTCGCCATCATCCAGGCCTTCCCGCTCTACCGCTTCACGCTGGTGCCGGAAGGTTCGGCCGAGAGCAACATGTGGTCGTTCATCTTCTTCGTCGCCTTCATCGCCTCGCTGTGGTCGAACATCGCCCTGGCGGTGAAGCGGCTGCACGATTTGGACAAGCCGGGCATTGCCGCGCTGATCCTGTTCGTGCCGGTAGTGTCGATCGTCGCCTTCCTTGTGTTGTGCCTGTTTCCGGGGCAGCCTGGACCCAACCGCTATGGCCGGCGCACCAACGAGCCGGAACAATCCTGAGGGCCGATCGGACATGCGCTACCGCACGCTTGATCCGAAGCTGATCATCGAGACCGCGGAACGGCTGGAGACGCGTGTTGCGGAGCGTTTCCCCAAGGCCGGCCTGCGCGGCGTTGCCGCCGAACTGGTCTCGCTGTCGCGCGATCTGGCACAGGGCGCCAAGGCCCTGGAAGCGCCGATCTGGTGGCTGCGCGGCCTCATCGTCGCCGCTGTCGTTGCCGGCGCATTGATGTTCATCTTCGTCGGCACCGTCCTGCCATTCGACCGCATTTCCAAACCCGGTGATGCCGTCCAGTCGGTGCAAGGCATCGAAGCTTCGCTCAACATGTTCATCCTCGCCATTGTCGGATTTCTCGCCTTGATCCGCTCCGAGGAGCGCATCAAGCGCAAGCAGGTCTTTCGCCAGCTGCATGGCCTGCGCTCGCTGATCCACGTCATCGACATGCATCAGCTGACCAAGGATCCGGCGGCGCTGTCGGCCGATTTCAAGCCGACGTCGCATTCGCCCGCCCGCATCACCAATGCCGCCGACCTGGCCCGTTACCTCGATTATTGCTCCGAAATGCTGTCGATCACGGGCAAGATCGCCGCATTGTTCGCACAGTCGGTCAATGACGACGTGGTCATCGACGGCGTCAACGACATCGAGAACCTGGCGTCAAACCTGTCGCGGAAAATCTGGCAGAAGATCACGTTGATCGACGGCCGGCCGGTGCAACAACCTGCTCCGGCGGCAGGCCCGGCGAGCCAAGCCGCTCCGCTTCCGCCGCGCGCACCAAGGCGGTGATCCGCTGAACCGTCGGCACGGGCGTGCCGACCTTCCCCGCCAGCTGCAAGATGGCGCCTTGCAAGTCGTCGATCTCCGTCGGCCGGCCGCGCTGAAGATCGTCCCACATCGACGAGCGCGCCTGCGCGTCGATCGCCAGCATGCGCCGCGCCAGAAGCTTGAACAGCCAGTCAGGCAGCCTGAGCACCTTCGGCAGCAGCGCCGGCCGCAGGCCGGCGATCCGCGCCGGCTCGATGCCGGTCGCTTTCATCGCCGTGAGCGCCTCGTCGATCTGGCTGGCCAGGATCAGCCGCCAGCGCCGATCGGCCAGTTCGGCCGTCAGCGGCAGGCCGGAAAGCGCCACCAGCGCGTTGTTCAAATTCATCAGCAGCTTGCCCCACAGCACAGCCTTCATGTCGCGATGGGTTTCGACGGCAAATCCTTCGACGCCAAGCAAGTCGGCCAGGCCGGCGGCGCCATCCTCGACCATTACCGTGCCGTCGCTGGCGCGGTGAACGCGCAGCGGCAGTTCGCTGTCCGGCGACTGCACCACATTGAACGGCACCATGCCGGCCAGCACCGTACGTCCGGCAAGTTCAGCGCGCAGCCTGTCGGCATTGCCGACACCGTTCTGCAGGCTGATCACCACGGCATCGGGGCGGGCATGGGCCTTGATGAGGTCCGCCATATCCTGGGTGGCGCCGCTCTTGACCGTGACCAGGATCACGTCCGCCGGCGGCAGGGCGACGGCCGGATCGGCGGTGACGACAAGCGCCTCGGGCTTGATCGAGCGATCGCGGCCCTGGAGGTCGCTGACCCGCAATCCGTCCTGCCGCAACGCTGCCTCGATGCGGGGCCGCGCCAGCAGAATGACCTCTCGGCTGGCCAGCGCCAGGCAGCCGCCGGCATAGCAGCCGATGCTGCCGGCACCGGCCATGACGATCCGTTTGTCCTTGTCTGCCATCCTGTCGCCCGCGCCGGGTCGCAACTATACGACATGAAAACCATAATATCGGCGGTATCGCCAGCCATGAGGCTGGCCCCTATGTCTGGCCGTGACAGGCCCTGCGCTTTCGACTATCGCTTTTGCCATGACGCTGCCGACCGATCCCGCCGAAAACCTCGCCGCCCTTATCCGTTGCGCTTCGGTGACGCCCGCTGAGGGCGGTTCGCTGACCGCGCTGGAGACGATGCTCAAACCGCTCGGTTTCCTGGTCGATCGGCCGGTGTTTTCCGAAGACGGCACGCCCGATATCGAAAACCTCTATGCAAGGCGTTCCGGCAACGGCCCTCATCTGATGTTCGCCGGCCACACCGACGTGGTGCCTGTCGGCGACGAAGCCGCCTGGACGCATCCGCCTTTCGCCGCCGAGATCGCCAATGGCGAGATGTATGGCCGCGGCGCCGTCGACATGAAGGGCGGCATTGCCTGTTTCATCGCCGCCGTGGCGCGCCATGTCGAGGCCAATGGCGGTCCGAAAGGGTCGGTCTCGCTGCTGATCACCGGCGACGAGGAAGGCCCCGCGATCAACGGCACGGTGAAGCTGCTCGAATGGGCGGCTTCGCGGGGCGAGAAATGGGATGCCTCTGTCGTCGGCGAGCCGACCAATCCGGACGCTCTCGGCGACATGATCAAGATCGGCCGCCGCGGCTCGATGTCCGGCGCCGTCACCGTCAATGGCCGCCAGGGCCATGTCGCCTATCCCCTGCTTGCCGACAATCCGGTGCGCGGGCTGATGAGCCTGGTCGACGCCTTGCTGCATCCGGTTTTCGACAAGGGAACCAGGGATTTCCAGCCGACCAATCTGGAGATCACCTCCATCGATGTAGGCAACCCCGCCACCAATGTCATTGCGGCCAAAGCGACCGCGACCTTCAACATCCGCTTCAACGACACCTGGACGGACGAGACCCTGCAGGCCGAGATCCACAACCGGCTCGACCAGGCGGCCAGGCGCAAGAAGTACCGGCAGGGCAAGAAGACGCCGGTCGACTACGAGCTCGTCTGGCGCGACCGGCCTAGCCATGTCTTTCTGACGCGCGACGACAGGCTTATCGAAACGCTGCGCGGCTCGATCAAGTCGGCGGTCGGCAAGGAGCCGACGCTGTCCACCTCCGGTGGAACGTCCGACGCGCGTTTCATCAAGGACTATTGTCCGGTGGTCGAGTTCGGGCTGGTCGGCAAGACAATGCACATGGTCGACGAGCGCGTCGCCATTGCCGATCTCGAAACGCTGACGCAAATTTACCAGCGCTTCATAGAAGACTGGTTCGGACAGGGCTGAACGGCATGCTTTCGGCGGACGAAACCCAAGCTTCGCTGACGGGCGCCTGGCGATTGATGCTCGGCAAGGTCGACGGCCTGCGCCTGCTCGACCTATCGGCCGACGGCTTCTGGAATTCCTTCTTCGCCATTGTCGTTGCAGCACCGGCGCTGATCGTCGGCTGGGTCGGCATCGCCAACGAAATCGGCGATCCCGACGCCTTCGCGGGGCGCTTCAGCATGCTGGTGCGCCTGGCGACGGTCGACATCGGCTCCTGGGTGCTGCCGCTGGTTGCGCTCGCTTTGATCGCGCCGCGCGCCGGCATCGGCGGCCGCTTCGTCCACTACGTCGTCGCCAGCAACTGGGCTTCGGCCATCACCGCCTGGCTGATGCTGCCCTCGGCGCTGATCCGGCTTTTCCTGTCGTCCGCAAGCCAGGCTGCGAGCCTTGTGTCGCTGTTCCTGTTTGCCCTGTCGATGGTGCTGACCTGGCGCATGACCAACGCCACGATCGGCAGGGGCGCATCGGTCGGCACCGCCGTTTTCGTCGGCATGTTCATCGCCTCGCTGCTGGTGCTGTTCGGCCTGCAGACGCTGCTCGGCATCACCGTGCCGGACGATGTCGGAGTTCAGAGCCTGTCCGGGCTCGTCTCGACTGGATAATCGACACCGGTGAGAAACAGCCCGTCGGGCGGCGCCACCTGGCCGCAGGCGGCGCGGTCGTGCGCCTCGAGCGCCGTTTTCAGGTCGGCCGCGCTCCAGCCGCCGTCGCCGACGCGCTTCAGTGAGCCGACCATCGAACGCACCTGGTTGTGCAGGAACGAGCGCGCCGAAGCCCTGACCTCGACTATGTCGCCCTGTCGGCTCACATCGAGCCGTTCCAGCGTCCTGATCGGGCTGTTGGCCTGGCACTGGGTCGAGCGGAAGGTGGTGAAGTCATGCCGTCCGAGCAGGACTTTCGCCGCTTCGTGCATGGCGCCGGCGTCGAGCCGCTTCGGCACCCACCACACCTTGCCCTTGTCGAGCGCGGCCGGGGCACGGCGGTTTAGGATGCGGTAGAGATAGTGGCGGCCGATGGCCGAGAAGCGGGCGTCGAAGCTGTCGGAAACGACCGTCGCTTTCAAGATGGCGATGCGCGCCCCGGCCGCCTGCAGATGGGCGTTGACGGCATCGCGCACCTTGTCGCCCGGCCACGCCTTGACGAGATCGACATGCGCCACCTGCGCTGTCGCATGCACGCCGGCATCGGTGCGGCCGGCGGCGCGCAGCCTGATCGCTTCGCCGCAGAATTTTTCGATCGCCCGCTCGATCGCCTGTTGCACCGAAGGCTGATCCGCCTGGTGCTGCCAGCCGGCAAACAGGCTGCCATCATATTCGATGTCGAGGCGAAAACGCGGCATTTGCGACTAGAGCTCTCGCCTCGGGCAATTCCAGGAAAAGTGTGAAACGGTTTTCCGTTCGGAATTGCGTTCAAACAAAGAGGTAGAGCAGTTCGCCGTTTCCATGAAACGGTGGACTGTTCTAGGCGGCGAGAGCGGTGAAGGCGGAGGCGTATACCAGCCTGCCGGCGTCAGGCGCGTCGCCCCAAGCCAGCGCCTGCAGCGCTTCGCCCTGGTATTCGCTCTCGAAGTTCTCGGCACGCGTGTGGCTATATCCGAAACGCCCGTAATAGGTGGGGTCGCCGAGCACCACGGCCAGCGTTTCGCCGGCATCCCTGAGGCGGATATGCGCCTCGCGGATCAGCGCGCCGCCGATGCCGCTGCCATGGAACGAGGGCTCCACCGCCAGCGGCGCGAGCGCCACGGCGGCGAAGGTCTTGCCGCCATTCTGGACGAACAGCCGCGAAAACAGGATGTGGCCGACCACCTGGCCGTCCTCTTCCGCCACCAGTTCGGCAACAGCGTTGCCGCCAGTCACCAGCGCGTCGACCAGACCGGCCTCCGCCTGCTGGCCGAAAGCGTGTTCCTCGACGAGGCGGATGGCCTCGCGATCCCGCGGCGTTGCCGCGCGTATCGACATCATGCTCATGAGAATTTCAGTCCTTTTTCGATCTTGGCCCCGCGCAGGAATTCCGACGCGGCAGCGGGCTTTCCGCCCGCCCGTTGAACTTCGACCAGCCTGATCGCGCCTGCCCCGCAGGCGACCGTCAGCCGGTCATCGAGAATTCCTCCCGA
The DNA here is from genome assembly GCF_040319775.1 of Mesorhizobium sp. M0870. NCBI lineage: Bacteria > Pseudomonadati > Pseudomonadota > Alphaproteobacteria > Hyphomicrobiales > Phyllobacteriaceae > Mesorhizobium > Mesorhizobium sp. M0870. Next base: position 35,877 of record NZ_JAMYOI010000009.1, on the reverse strand, counting down.
CTCGCCCAACTCTTCCCAAAGCGACAGGCCTTGCGACAGCGTCGAGCGAAGCAGTTTCAGCCGCTCCCGGCGGCCGCCAATTCCTATCTCCGACCAGGCGCCGGGAAAGGGCGACAGGCCGCGAATATGATTGTGGACCTCACTTGCTGAGCGAGTCCAGTCCACGCGAGTCTCGGATTTATCGATTTTCTTGGCGTAGGTCACCCCCTCCACAGCTTGTGTGGTGAATGTCAGGGTGTTCCCTTCCAACCGCGCCAGCGCTTCCACCATCAAGGCAGCACCGACGCTCATCAACCGATCATGCAAATCGCCGGCTGTCATATCGGGTTCGATGGCGCATTTTTCAATCAGCCCGACCGGGCCGGTGTCCAGCCCCTCTTCCATGCGCATCACCATCATGCCGCTTTCCAGGTCGCCGGCCATGATGGCGCGCTGGATAGGCGCGGCACCGCGCCAGCGCGGCAGAAGCGAGGCATGGCCGTTGATGCAGCCGAGCCGGGTCGCCTCCAAAACCGCCTTCGGCAGCAGCAAGCCATAGGCGACGACCACAGCGACGTCGGCCCGCAAGGCACGGAAGGCGGTCTGCTCGGCCTCGCCTTTGAGCGAAACCGGCGCTCGCACCTCGATGCCCAGTCGCTCCGCCTCGCGCTGCACCGGCGACGGTGTCAGCTCCAGCCCGCGCCGTCCGGCAGCGCGCGGCGGCTGGGTATAGACGACTGATATCTCATGGCCAGCCTCGGCGATCGCGCGCAAAGTCGGCACCGAAAACTCCGGCGTGCCCATGAAGATGACGCGAAGGGGCATTTTTCTTCCGAGACCTTCTCTCTACCTGCGCCGGGAAGTCAGCTCAGGCTTCAAACGGGTTTACCAGCTTCAGGTCAAGTCCGTCGAAGTCTCGAACGTTGCGGGTGGCAAGCGTGGCGTCGTGCACCTGGCAGATCGCAGCTATCATCGCGTCCTTGGTTTCGACAGGTCTGCCAGCGAGTCGTCTTGCCGCGGCAATGCGGCCATAGTGTTCTGCGGGCAGATCCCCAAAAACCAGGATCCGACCCGAAAATTCGCCCCGGATCCTCGAAATGCTTTGGAGAAGACCATCCCGCCGGATGGCCTCCTGAACGAGGTAGGCTCCGAAATAGAGCTCTGCAAAAACAATGGTGGAGAGGAAAAGGGTCGCAGGCTCTTGGCCATTCAACCAGTTGAGAACGTTTTTGCTCCGTTGCCGCGATAGCACGTCCGATATGACGTTGGTGTCCAGTATAATCATTTCGGTCAACGGAAATCAGGCGGCCCACGATCGGCCTCACTTCGCGACCTCGCTATTTCCTGAATCTCGTCGCTTGTGAAACGATCATCGCCGACGAGCGAATAGAGGCGATCGCCGACTTTTTCGGCGCCAGCAAATTGTGTTGCAAAACCCTTCTGTATCAAGACGACCGCTTCCTCCGAAAGGCTGCGCCTGTTCAGCCGCGCACTTTCCTCGAGACGCCGTTTCAATTCCGGATTGATCCCACGGATCAGCATGTCACCCATAGACACCTCCTACGTGATATCACTGATATCACAGCAAGTCGGTATTTTCAATCGAAGGTTCGTGAAGCTGAACCGCCGAGGCTGATCGGAGGGGCCGTGCTCCGACAGAGCATGCCCTATCCCACCAGCTTGCCCGGCGCTTTGTCCTTGGCGAGCTTCTTGAATTTCTTCACCACCATGTCGCGCTTCAGCTTCGAGATGTGGTCGATGAACAGGACGCCATTGAGGTGGTCGATCTCATGCTGCAGGCAGGTGGCCATCAGGCCCTCGGCCTCCATCTCCTGCAGCTTGCCGTCGCGGTCGAGATACTTGACCCGTACGGCGGCCGGGCGTTCGACCTCGGCGTAATAATCCGGGATCGACAGGCAGCCTTCCTCGTAGACGGAGCGCGCATCGGCGCTCTCCAGGATTTCCGGATTGATGAAGACATGCGGCGCCGGCGTCTCGTCTTCCTTGGCGAGATCGATCACCAGCAAGCGCAGCGGCTCGCCGATCTGGATTGCCGCCAGACCGATGCCCGGTGCGTCATACATGGTCGCCAGCATGTCGTCGGCTAATTTGCGCAGGGGCGCGTCGACACGCTCCACCGGTTGGGAAACCTGGCGCAGGATGGGGTCGGGAAGGATGATGAGCGGCTTGATCGGCATGGCGTTCCACGTAAGACCTCCAGCGAAAAGCGTCAACCGGTTGGCATGAGGCTCGTTCACGTTTTGATCTGTGCTATCGCGGCGAATCGTCTATGCTGTCCACATGAATGATTTGAGCACCATCCTTTCGGAGCCTGTCGCCCGGCTTGGCGCCACAACCATCACGCTCGGCCATGCGCTGGCCTTCGGCGCTTTGCTGTTTCTGGCCCTGTTCGTGGCGCTGGTCGTTGCGCTGTGGCGGTCGGCGAAGGCGCGCGCCGTGGCGGCTGCGGAAGCCGCCGATCATGCCCGCGATGCCGAGGCGCGGATGGCCGGAATTCTGCAAAGCCAGGCCGAAATGCAGGGTCGCATGGGCGCCATTGCGGAAGTGTTCGGCGCACGGCAGGCGGAGCTGACGCAATCGATCGGCCAGCGCCTGGACGCCATGACCGGCCGGCTCGGCCAGACCATGACCGAGCAGACGAAATCCACGCATGAGAGCCTGGCCAAGTTGCAGGAGCGGCTGGCTATCATCGATGTCGCGCAGGGCAACATCCAATCGCTCGCCGGCCAGGTCGTGCAGCTGCAGGCGATCCTCTCCAACAAGCAGACGCGCGGTGCTTTCGGCCAGTCGCGCATGGAGGCGATCGTTGCCGACGGCCTGCCGCATGGCGCCTATGAATTCCAGGCGACGCTGTCGAACGGCAGCCGTCCCGACTGCCTGGTGAAGATGCCGAACGGCGCGCCGTCGCTGGCCATCGACGCCAAGTTTCCGCTCGAGGCCTGGAATGCCATCCGCGCCGCCGACGGCGCCGACCTGCAGAAGGCCGCCTCGCAGGCCTTCCGCCGCGACATCGAGATCCATGTCCGCGATATCTCGGAAAAATACCTGATCCAGGGCGAGACGCAGGACACGGCCTTCATGTTCGTGCCGTCGGAATCGGTGTTCGCCGAGATCCACGAGAATTTCGAGGCGATCGTCCATAAGGCGCACCGTGCCCGAATCGTCATCGTCTCGCCGTCGCTGCTGATGCTGTCGATCCAGGTCATCCAGGCGATCCTCAAGGATGCCCGCATGCGCGAACAGGCGCATCTGATCCAGGGCGAGGTCATTCGGCTGATGGAGGATGTCGCGCGTGTCGATGAGCGGGTGCGCAAGCTGCAGGTCCATTTCGGCCAGTCGGCCAAGGACATCGACGACATCCTGGTTTCGACGTCGAAGGTCACCAAGCGCGGCCAGAAGATCGAAGCGCTGGAGTTCGGCGCGCAGCCCGACGGCGATGCCGCCGCGGACGCAGCGTCACGGGCTCCCGCCGCGAAAGTCGATACTGGCGCGCGCGTTGCCGATTCGAAAACCGGGCAGCTCAGGCTGAGGGTCGTCGAAGGCGACGACTGAGCAGCAGCGCCGGATCCGCCCTACTGCTCTTCCTTGGTCGTCATACCCGGGAATTCCGGCAACCAGGGCAGCGCCGAGCGGTGCCAGCTTTGCCGTCTCGGGACCAGCTGTTCACGTTGCCGCGCCGTGCCGACCCGGATGCCATAAACCTTCGGCCCGTCGCCAACCGATGTCGCGTAGAGATGCGAGCCGCACTCGCCGCAAAAGCCCTGCGCGCGCTTGTCGCCGCTCGATCCTGTCTTGATATAGACCTTTGGCGCACCCTTGGTGATCCGGTAGTGGCCTTCCGGCGCGCCCACGGTCACGCGAAAAGCCGTTCCGGTCAGTTGTTGGCAATCGGTGCAGTGGCAGATTCCGGTGTTCTCCGGGTCGACCTCCGCCTCGTAGGTGATGGCGCCACAATGGCAGCCGCCGTCGATTTTCATCTTCGCTCCTCCAAAGTCCCTTTAATCCTAGCGGGGGAAGACCGTGAGGCAATGGCGCAGCGCTAGTCCAGAGCCGGATCGGATGCGTTCTCGATCAGCCTGCGCCGCTGCTCCCAGGTGCCTGACGTCTGCGGCTTGACGAACAGCCGTGTGATCTCCGGCATCTCCTTCTTCAGCTGCGCCTCCAGGCGCTCGACGCAAGCTTCGATCTCGGGCGCCGTCAAATGGTCCTCGAACTCGATGCTCAGGCCGGCGACGATCTCTGCCGGCCCCATATGGACGGTCAGGACGCCGTTCGCCCGCTGCACCGCCGGATCCTGCTGGGCGATCGCCAGCACCTTCATCTGCACCTCGAGAGAGGCCGGCTCGCCGATCAGCAGGCCCTTGCTTTCGCGGGCCAGGAAGATTGCCGTCGCGCCCAGGATCAGCCCAATGCCGATGGAGGCGGCGCCGTCGAGTTCCGGCATCCCCAGAACTTCCGCCGCCAGGATGCCGGCGAACGCGACGATCAGGCCGAGAAGTGCTGCGCTGTCCTCGAACAGCACGGTGTAGACGCTCGGGTCCTTGCTCGACTGCACCGCCCGCAGCCAGCCCTGCTTGCCCTTCTGCTGGCGGAACTCTTTCAGCGCCACCCACCACGAACTGCCTTCGAACAGGAAGGAAAGGCCGAGCACGATGTAGGTCACCTCGGCGTTGGCGACCGGCTCCGGCGCCATCATATGGATCACGCCTTCGTAGAACGACACGCCGGCGCCCAGCGCGAAGACGAGGAGCGCGACGATGAAGCTCCAGAAGTAGAGTTCCCGGCCGTGACCGAGGGGATGCGTCCGGTCGGCCGGGCGGGCGGCACGGTGCATGCCGTAGAGCAGCAGGCCGCCATTGCCGGTATCGACCAGCGAATGCACGCCCTCCGACAGCATCGCCGAACTGCCGGTAAAGGCGGCGGCGGCGAACTTGGTCAGCGCGATGGCGAAATTGCCGGCGAGCGCCGCGTAGATCACCTTTTTTGAGCCGCCGTGCCCGGCCATGGTGCTGTCCCCATTCGATGCACACCCAGTCTAATGGTCAGATGGAAGAAGCTCCACAGCCACCACAACGTGTGAACCGCTGGCTCGTTCAAAAACGGCGGTCGTTAAAGAGGTCTGTCGTTAGAGACTGGTAGGCAGAACGACTACTCGATGATCTCGCTGGTCCACACCTTGAAGCCGGCAAGCGTTCCCGGCCCGAATATATGGGTCAACGGAACGTCGGCGGCGTCGCGGCCGGAGGCGATCAGGATGCGGCCGATGCGCGGTGCATTGTTGCGCGGGTCGAAGACATGCCAGCGGCCGCCGAGATAGACTTCCATCCAGGCGCAGAAATCCATGCTCGCCCATGGTTTCGGCATACCGATGTCGCTGATGTAGCCGGTGCAATAGCGCGTCGGGATGTTGAGTGCCCGGCAGAAGGTGACCGCGAGATGCGCATAGTCGCGGCACACGCCGCTCTGTTCGCGATAGGCTTCCGCGGCGGTGCGTGTCGGCCGAGCATTGCCGTAGTTGAAGACGATGTGATTGTGGACGAAGTCGCAGACCGCCTGCACGCGCGGAATGCCCAGCGGCGTGTTGCCGAACAGCCGCCACGCTTCATCAGCCAGAAGGTCGCTTTCGCAAAAACGGCTGGGCAGCAGAAACAGCAGCGTGTCCGCCGGCAGATCGCGCACCTCGTGCTGCCAGGCCATCAGGTCGCCCATCTCGAAAGTGCCGGGATCGCGGATCACCGCGTCGGTGCCGAAGGTGAAACGCCCGGGTGGCGCGACGAACCGGTTGCACCAGTTGCCGAAACTGTCGCGATAGCTTTCGATCGGCACCGGCGGGTTGGAGATCAGGAAATCCGGCCGCTCGAGATCGGAGGCACGCGAATAGTGGACATTCAGCATTGCGATGAGCGGCGTTTCCTGCGGAAAGTCGAAGCTCATCTCGCAGCCGATGTGAATTCGCATTGTCGTCCTGACGGCCTGCCTGACGATCACCGGGCGGAGGCACGGGTTGATGCTGCAGTGCGAAGACAACCATGGCATGGACCGCCATGGTTTACGAGCAAATTAGAAACCGGTTGAAAGCGAGCCGCTGACGGCGGCAGCAGTCGCTAACCCCTTGCAGTCCGGCGGTTCTCTTGTTTCACTTCGCTTCCCACATCAGGAGGAACGAATCATGGCTAAAGGTGCGATGAAGGCAGGCAAGGAAGCCCGCAAGCCGAAGAAGGACGCCAAGAAGCCCGCCCCGGCTCCGGCCCTGAAGGCGCCGCCGGTGAAGGCGATGAAGCTCAAGGACAAGTAAGTCCGGCCGATTTGCTTCGAAATGGGATTGCGACCGGCAGCGCTGTTGCCGGTCGTTGTTGATCGAGCGCTCGAAATTCCTATCTTGGCGTGGCGGGGACGACCTCGCGCTTCCCCAAAATCCGGACGGGACGACCCGCCATTGTTTGACTGATCGTCGGACGCCGAAAATCGCTTTTCGGCCCGATGCTCTGATGGAGCGTTGTCGATGTCGTGGATTCTTCTCTTTTTCGCCGGCCTGTTCGAGATCGGCTGGGCAATCGGCCTCAAATACACCGATGGCTTCTCGAAGCTGGTGCCGACCGTGCTGACCGTTGCCTCGATGGTCGTCAGCCTCACTCTGCTCGGCCTGGCGCTGAAGGCGCTGCCCGTCGGCACCGCCTATGCGGTGTGGACCGGCATCGGCACCGTCGGTACGGCACTGCTCGGCATCTGGCTGCTCGGCGAACCAGCCACCGCGATCAGGCTGGCCTGCATTGCGCTCATTGTCTGCGGCATCATGGGATTGAAGTTCGCCGCCTGACCGATAGCGCTTCTTGTTTTATGCATGTCGTCCTCCCAAAACCGGGACCACTTATGGGCGACATGCATGGGACAAACACAATCAGGGCCGCTGCGAGGCGACCCTGGTTCTCGAAGCCGATTGCTTCGTAGCCTGGAGGCTAGCGGGCCGAGAAGCCCGGCGGCGTCCTGCCGGTGCGCTGCTTGCGTGCCGCATAACGCGCGTCACGCTTGGCCTTGCGCTCGGCTTCATCGGCCAGAAAACGGGCGATGCGCTCGTTCTCTTCGGATTCCCGAATCTTGGCCTCAGCCTGTGCAGCTTCCTCGGCGGCGATACGTGCCGCTTCGGCTGCTGCCTCGCGCTCGGCCTTCTCGACCGCTTCGCGTGCCAGCTTCTCCTGCTTCAGCCGGGCCTTTTCGGCCTCGCGGATTTCGCGAGCCGCAAGGATAGCCTTGCGTTCAGCCTGCCGCGCCAGCACTGCGGGATCATCCGCCGCCGGCTTTGCCTTGAAGCGCTCGAGGAGCGCCTTCTTTGCCTCGTTTGCGGCGTTGCGCCGCTCGAAAACGTCTTTTTCCCTGTAGATAGCCAAGTCCACTTCCCTGAAGTCAATTCGCGACGCTTACATACGCGCGAAAACCGAGAGTTCAAGCGCCAAAACGGCATGGCAGCCATGAAATTGTCGGCTGTTGCAGCCGGGAGACGCCTTTGGAGCAATTCCAGGAGAAGTGTGAAGCGGTTTTCCCGGGAAAAGCGCGCAGCGCTTTCCCTTGGGAATTGCGACGAAGAGATAGAGTCGAAAACGACATGCACTGTTCACCGTCGCCCCTCTGGCAGCGAGGTTGGCGGATGGCTACGTCTAGCGGCAAATTCCAACATCAGGATGACATTAGATGGAACTCGGTCTCTACACCTTCGCCGACGTCAGCCCGCAGCCGGGCCCCGGCGCAATCGGCCCGCATGAGCGGCTGCGCAACCTGATCGAGGAGGTCGAACTGGCCGACCAGGTCGGCCTCGACGTCTTCGGCCTCGGCGAGCATCACCGGCCCGACTATGCCGCCTCCGCACCGGTCGTGGCCTTGGCCGCGGCGGCCGAGCGTTCGAAGCGCATCAAGCTGACCAGCGCGGTCACCGTTCTGTCCTCCGACGACCCGGTGCGCGTTTTCCAGCAATTCGCCACGCTCGATCTTCTGTCGGGCGGCCGCGCCGAGATCATGGCCGGGCGCGGCTCGTTCATCGAATCCTTCCCGCTGTTCGGTTACAACCTCGAGGATTATGACGAGCTGTTCGCCGAAAAGCTCGATCTGCTGCTTGCCATCCGCGACAGCGTGAAGGTCACCTGGTCGGGCAATCTGCGCGCGCCGATCAACGATCGCGGCGTTTATCCCCGGCCCTTCCAGGACAGGCTGCCGGTCTGGATCGCCATTGGCGGCACGCCGCAGTCTGCCGCCCGCGCTGGCGCGCTCGGCCTGCCGCTGGCGCTCGCCATCATTGGCGGCGAGCCGGCGCGTTTCGCGCCGCTGTTCGATCTCTACCGCGAAGCCGCCAAGCGCGCCGGTAGTGATCTGGCGGGCCTCGCCACCAGCATCAACGTGCACGGCTTCATCGCAGAGACGACCGAGCAGGCGGCCGACGATTTTTACCGCCCGCAGGCGGAGGTGATGAACCGCATCGGCCGCGAGCGCGGCTGGGGTCCGACATCCCAAGCGCATTTCGACCAGTCGCGCGGCCCGAACGGGGCCTTGTTCGTCGGCGGCCCCGAGCAAGTGGCTGAGAAGATCGTCGCCCAGCACAAGATCTTCAAAAACGACCGCTTCCTGCTGCAGATGGCGATCGGCACCATGCCGCATGCCAAGATCATGAAGGCGATCGAACTCTACGGCACCAGGGTGGCGCCAATCGTACGCAAGGAAACAGCCAAGGCTGAGCCGGCACCGGCAGCGCCGGTCGCCTGACCCGGAGTCCGGTGCGAGCGGCCTCATTCCGGAAGCCGGCTCATGGAACCTGCGCCCATAACTCTGCGTTCATGCAGGCAATAGCCGATCGCCGAGGGCGCCGGCTCGAGGGTGAGCATGAAAACCGAACCCGCTGCCTTGGCTCACGCCGTCGCCGACGAATCGGATTCGCGCGTTGCGGCCCGCGCCGACACGCATCTGATGCGTTCGCTGCTCGTCGGCATTTTCCTGTTCATGGCCATCTATGCGCTCTACTTCGCTCGCGCTTTCTTCATGCCGGTCATTCTGGCTTTCCTGCTGGCGCTGACGCTGACGCCGATCGTTAGGCTCCTGCGCAGGCACGGCATCTCCGAAGTGATTTCGGCGACCCTTCTGGTGCTGGTGTCGATCTGCATCTTTGCCAGCGTAGGCTACCTGCTCAGCGGACCGATCATCGACCTCATCAACAACACCTCTTCGATAGGCCAGCAACTTGCCGAACGGCTGGCACAATTGCGCCGCCCGCTCGAGAAGATCATGCAGATTTCGCATCAGATCGAACAGCTGACCCAGACTTCGCAGGAGCCGGGCATTCAGAGGGTGGCGGTGGCGCAGTCCGGCATCCTGTCGGCGGCCGCCAGCAACATCCTGTCGGCGGGAACAGGCCTGACCATCATCTTCGTGCTGTCGCTGTTCCTGCTCGCCTCCGGCACGATGTTTTATGAAAAGATCATCCAGTCCTTCGCCCGCCTCAGCGAAAAGAAACGGGCGCTGCGCGTCGTCTATGACGTCGAGCGCGAAATCTCGCACTATCTGCTCACCGTCACCATCATCAATGCCGGCCTTGGCACAGTCATCGCTCTCGGTCTGTGGGCGCTTGGCATGCCCAATCCGCTGGTCTGGGGAGCCGCCGCGGCGTTGCTCAACTTCTTGCCCTATGTCGGAGCGCTGATCACCATTGCGCTTGTCACGGTCATGGCGTTGATCAGCTTCGATACCATCTTCTACGCGCTTCTGGCGCCGGCCTTCGTGATCTTGTGCGACATCGTCGAAGGCCAGTTCGTGACGCCGATGGTGGTCGGCCGGCGCCTGGAGATCAACGCCGTGGCGATCTTGATCGCCATCGCCTTCTGGTCATGGCTGTGGGGCTTCGTCGGCGCCCTGATGGCGGTGCCGCTGCTGGTCGTCATCAAGGTATTCTGCGATCATTTCGACGGGCTTAGCCATGTCGGCAATTTTCTCTCCGCGCAGCACGCGGTTGTCGTCGAGGAGGACGACATCGCCGACCCCGAAGCTGTCAAAGGCTGATCAATATTTTTGAATTTGCGGCGCCGCCGGATGCTTCCTACATGCGGTCCTGACACAGGATCCCACCCATGACCGCTCTTTCCGTTCTCGACCTGTCGCCGATCGTCGAAGGCAGCGATGCCTCGCAGTCGCTGGCCAACTCGCTCGATCTTGCCCGCCATGCCGAGCGCCTGGGCTACAAGCGTTTCTGGCTGGCCGAGCATCACAACATGCCGGGTATCGCCAGCGCGGCCACAGCCGTCGTCATTGCCCATGTCGCCGGCGGCACCAAGACCATTCGCGTCGGCGCCGGCGGTATCATGCTGCCCAACCATTCGCCGCTTGTGATTGCCGAGCAGTTCGGCACGCTGGCCGCCTTGCATCCGGGCCGCATCGATCTCGGCATCGGCCGGGCGCCCGGCACCGACATGGGCACCGCCCGTGCCTTGCGCCGCAATCTCGAGGCCGGGGTCGACAATTTCCCTCAGGATGTCGTCGAGCTGATGGGCTATTTCCAGCCGGCTGAGGAAGGCCAGCGTATCCGCGCCGTGCCCGGCGAAGGCCAGGACGTGCCGGTCTGGATTCTTGGCTCCAGCCTCTACGGCGCGCAGCTCGCCGCCATGCTCGGCCTGCCCTACGCCTTCGCTTCGCATTTCGCGCCGGCGGAGCTGGATCACGCGCTGGATGTCTACCGCTCGCGCTTCCAGCCGTCCGAGCAGCTCGACAAGCCGCATGTCATGCTTGGCCTCAATGTCTTCGCCGCGCCCACCGATGCGGAGGCCCGTTTGTTGTTCACCTCGCTGCAACAGGCTTTCGTCAATCTGCGCACCGGTCGGGCCGGCCGGCTGCCGCCACCTGTCGAGAACTATGACCGCGATCTCGATCCCATGGCAAAGACAATGCTCGGCCAGGCATTGTCCTGCGCCGTCGTAGGCTCCCCGGAAACGGTGCGGCAAGGCATCGATGCCTTCGTGCGCCGCACCGGCGCCGACGAACTGATGGTCACCGCGCAGATTTTTGATCATGCGGCGCGGGTGCGATCGTTCGAGATCCTGGCCGAGGCGCACAAATCCCTGTCGCAGGCGGCCTGACAACTCCTGGTACGAATATACGCTGGCGAAAGACTACGCGCTTACGCTCTGCGCCATCGCCCCGAGCGGGCGGCATGAATTGCGGATCATCAGCCTACCCTTGAGCAAAAGCTTGCGCGGCGGCGCGTCCCTGTTGCCGGCGAGACGGTCGAGAAGCAGATTGGCCGCCTGTTCTCCGATCGCCTGCACCGGCTGGGCCACCGTGGTCAACTGCGGCTGGAACACGTCGGACCATGGAAAGTCGTCGAAGCAGGCGACCGAAATGTCTTCCGGGCAGGACAGGCCGATGTCGCGGATCGCCTTCATGGTGCCGATCACCATCGGGTTGTTGGCCGAGAAGATAGCACTTGGCCGATCATGCGAGGAAAGCATCTGCATGGTTTCGGTATAGCCGTCGATCTCATGGAAATTGCCGAAGCGGATCAGTTCTTCGGCGATCGGCAGGCCGGCGGCGTGAAGCGCCTCGCGATATCCTGCCATGCGGTCATGCATCGGCGAGATGTCCGAGGTGCCGGTGATGTAACCGATGCGCCGGTGGCCGAGATTGATCAGATAGGTGATGGCGTCGAACACCGCGCGCTGGTTGTCCAGCACCACGGCATCGGTGTCGACGCCTTTGCAGATACGATCGAGCAGCACGACCGGCACGTTGGCGTCGTCGACGATCCGCTTGAGGATCGCGCCGTCGCCGACGCGCGCCACGATCAGCCCGTCGACCATGCGGTCGAGCAGCAGCCTGATCTGGTCGTCCTGGGTGTTCAAATCCTCGTCCGTGCAGCACAGCATGACGGCATAGCCGGCCCGGTCGAAGGCCTGCTGGATGACCGAGACGACATCGGTGAAGAACGGGTTGGTGATGTGCGGCACGGTCAGTCCGATGGTGCGGGTCGTGCCCATCTTCAGGCTGCGGGCGATCGCGTTGCGCTTGTAGCCGATATCGCGGATCGCCTGCTCGATGCGCTGGCTAAGCTCCGGGCTGACCGTCGCCGTGCCATTGATCAGCGCCGAAACGGTGGCGACAGAAACACGCGCCGCTTCAGCCACATGAAGCATGGTGGGCGCGGTGGATTTGCGGTGTCTTTTTTGCCCTGACGCTGTCATTTTCGAAACGTTTCGCCACCCCTTGCTGGCCAACACGTACGGAATCCTGTCCTTTTAAGCAAGAATCGAAATTGCATCAAACGTCCGGCACCTTATATCGGCTTGACTTGATCGAAACGTTTAGATTAGCGTTTGCGGGAAATTGACGACGACGGAAGGGAGGCCGCCATTGTCATGCAAGAGAGCAATTCCCTGTCCCCGGAGCACGGTGCGGCTGATCGGTCGGACACCGTTCTGAGTGCCGAGCGCATTTCCAAGAGCTTCGGCGGCATCGCCGCGCTTGTCGATGTCGGCTTTGAGCTGCGTCGCGGCGAGGTTCATGCCTTGATGGGCGAGAACGGCGCCGGCAAGTCGACGCTGATGAAGATCCTCTCCGGCGTCTATACCGGCTATGACGGCACGGTCAGCGTCGATGGCCGCCCGGTCAGCTTCGGCGGCGTGCGCGACGCCGAGGATGCCGGCATCGCCATCATTCATCAGGAGCTCAACCTGGTGCCCGAACTCAGCGTCGCCGACAACATCTTCCTCGGCCGCGAGAAGCTGATCGCGGGCCTGATCGTCGACCGCAAGGCGAGCAGCCGCGCGGCGGGCACATTGTTGCAGCGGCTCGGCATCGAACTCGATCCGCAAGCCCGCGTCGGCGCCCTGCGTGTCGGCGAGCAGCAACTGGTCGAGATCGCCAAGGCACTGTCTATGTCGGCACGCATCCTGATCATGGACGAGCCGACCTCGGCGCTGTCGCCGGCCGAATGCCAGCGGCTGTTCCGCATCATCCGCCAGCTTGTCGACAGCGGTGTCGCCATCGTCTACATCTCGCACCGCATCGACGAGGTCATGCATCTGGCCGGCCGCGTCACCGTGTTTCGCGACGGACGCCATGTGCTGACCGAGCCGATGGCCAGGCTCGACGAAGATGCGATCATTTCGGCGATGGTCGGCCGCAACCTGCTTGCTTCCTCCCAGGAAGAGCGCAACACCACTGGCATGACCGTGCTTTCGGTCGAAAACCTGTCGCTGTCGAAGCCCGATGCGCATGGCTGGCGCACGGTGATCGACGGCGTCGGCTTCGATCTTGCCGCTGGAGAAATCCTTGGCATTGGCGGGCTGCTGGGTTCGGGCCGCACCGAGATCCTGGAAGCGATCTTCGGTTCGAGCGATGGCCGCACCGGCGGCGAAATCCGTATCGACGGCCAGCGCATGGATATCCGTTCGCCGCGCGATGCAAGGCGGCTGGGCATCGCGCTGGTGACCGAGGATCGCAAGACGCAAGGGTTGCATCTGCAGGCTTCGATCGCGGACAATGTCGCGCTGCCGCTGGTCGGCTCGCTGGCCCGCTTCGGCATCCGCTCGCTGGCCGGCGAGCAGGGGCTGGCGCGGCAGGCGGTCGAGGCCCTCGGCATCCGCTGCCGGGACATCGATCAGCCCGCCGGTACGTTGTCGGGCGGCAACCAGCAGAAGGTCGTCATCGGCAAGTGGCTGGCAACCAGGCCAAGGGTGCTGCTGCTCGACGAGCCGACGCGCGGCATCGATGTCGGCGCCAAGCGCGAGATCTACGACCTGATCTTCAGGCTGGCGCGCGACGGCCTCGCCATCGCCGTCATCAGCTCCGAACTGCCGGAGCTGCTGCACCTCTCCGACCGCATCCTGGTGATGGCCGATGGCCGCCAGACAGGCATTCTTTCCCGCGACGCGGCCAGTGAGGAGGCCATCATGCGCCTCGCCGCCCCGCGCCGGACCATATCGAGACCAGCCGCATGACTGCCCTGAAACTCCTGTCCCGAACCAAGCTCTATTGGGGCCTGATCGCCATCTTCCTGATCGGCGTGCTCGGCTCGCCGATGAGCTCGAAGGGCAACAACATCTTCCTCTCCTACGGCAATCTGCTCGATGTGCTGCGCCAGGTGTCGACCACCGGCCTGATCGCCACCGGCATGACGGCTGTGATCATCACCGGCGGCATCGATCTCTCCGTCGGCTCGCTGATGGCTATCTGCTCGGTGGTCTGCGCCATGCTGCTGACGGTTCCAGGCGTGACACCAGGCGTCGTGCTGGGCGTGCCGACCGTCGCTTTGGTGGCGCTTTGCCTCGGTTTCGTCGTCACCCGCTTCATTTTCCAGAACCTGGCAAAGTCCCGCGCCGGCGCCGATCTCCTCCGCGAGATCAGGCTGGACGGGATTCGTGGGGTGGTCACGCCCGCCGTCGTCGGCGTGGTCCTGTGCTGCCTGTCGCTGTGGTTTCTGCTGCCGCAGATCGAGCCGAAATTCGGCGTGTTCGGCGTGCTGCTGGTGGCGCCATGCGTCGGCCTGCTGTTCGGCGCGCTCAACGGCTTCATCATCGTTGCCGGGCGCCTGCAGCCCTTCATCGTCACCTTGGCGATGATGGTGACGGCGCTCGGCATCGCCCGGCTGACCGCCGGCCAGAACAATGCCGTGCTGCCGGTCTATACCGGCTCCAACGCGACCGCCGATTTCGAGATCCTGCGCTCGCTGGTGTTCGGCATCATCCCGATGCCGGGCCTGTTCTTCCTCGGCGCCATCCTGATCTATGGCGCGGTGCTGCGCTTCACGCCGTTCGGCCGCTATGTCTACGCCATCGGTGGCAACGAGGAGGCGGCGCGCCTCTCCGGCATCGCCGCCGGCCGCGTCAAGATCGCTACCTATGCTGTCTCCGGGCTGCTCGCCGGCATCGCCGCCGTGCTCTATGTCGCACAGTACCGGCAAGGCAAGCCGGATGCCGGCGCCGGGCTGGAGCTCGATGCCATCGCCGCCGTGGTCATCGGCGGCACCAGTCTGATGGGCGGGCGCGGCAGCCTCGTCGGCACTTTCTGCGGCGTGCTGATCTTCGGCCTGCTCTCCAACATCCTGCAGCTCCACAACATCAATTCGAACCTTCAGCTGGTGCTGAAGGGGATGATCATCATCGGCACCGTGCTCGTGCAGGAGCGCAATGCCGGTGATCTCCTGGCCTATCTGCGCCTGCCCGGCGGGCAATCGGCGCACAAGGAAACGGCCGCGGCAAAGCGGCCGTCGCAAGAGACACCGTCTCTCAATCTCGGAGGAAACAAAAAATGAAACGACGTGACATGCTGAAGCTTGCCGCCCTGACCGCGGCGCTGCTGACCACCACCGCGCTTCTGACCACCGGCAATGCCTTCGCCCAGGACAAAAAGTGGAAGATCGGCTTCTCGCAGGTGACGACCATCGAGCCCTGGCGCGCGCAGTTCAACAAGGACATCCTGGCCGAAGCCGCCAAGCATCCCGAGGTCGAACTGATCATCACCGACGGCGAGGACAAGACCGAAAAGCAGGTCGCCGATGTCGAGAACCTGATCCGCCAGGAGGTCGATGCGCTGTTGGTGTCACCGAAGGAATCTGCCGGCCTGACCGGCGTCGTGCAGCAGGCGATCGACGCCAAGATCCCGGTCTTCGTGCTCGACCGCAATGTCGACACCAAGGACTACACGCAGTTCGTCGGCGGCGACAACGCGCTGATCGGTCGCGCGGCCGGCGAATATGCCGTCGAACTGCTTGGCGGCAAGGGCAAGGCTTCAGGCAACGTCGTCGAGATCTGGGGCGGCATGGGCACCCAGCCGGCGCATGACCGCCACGACGGCTTCCACGAATTCACCGACAAGGAGCCGGGCATCAAATATCTGCTCGACCAGCAGTCGGGCGACTGGAAGCAGGACCAAGCCTATAATCTGATGGCCAACGCGCTGAAGAGCAACGAGAAGATCGATCTCGTTTACGGCCACAACGATCCGATGGCCTATGGTGCCTATCTCGCCGCCAAGGATGTCGGCCGCGAAAAGGACATCAAGTTCATCGGCATCGACGGCCTGCCCAACGAAGGCGTGCAGATGGTCAACAAGGGCGAGCTGACAGCCACCTTCACCTATGTCACTCCCGGTGCCGAAGGCCTGCGCCAGGCGATCAAGTTCCTCAACGGCGAGAAGGTCGAAAAGACCATCACTCTGCCGACCGAGAAGATCACCAAGGAAAACGCCGCCCAGGTGCTGAAGGACAACGGCCTCTGAGCCAAGCTTCCTGCCGGGTGCCTTTTTGGCGCCCGGCGGTCTAAGCCAGCTTCACCAGCAGCTTCATGAAGGTGGCGATCTCCTTGGCGGAGAGCGGCGCCAGCGTCTCCTGGGTGATCTCGCGCGCCAGCGGGATCAGGCGCTCGATCGCATGGCGGCCTGCCGCGGTCAGATTGACCAGAAGCCGTCTTTTGTCGACCTCGTGCCTGGAAAGCTCGACCAGGCCGCGCGCCTTCAGCCGGTCGATGACGCCCTTGACCGTCGCCGCATCCATGGCGATCAGCGTGCCGAGCTGGTTCTGCGAGGTCTCGCCGACGTCCCGCAGCTTGGCAAGTGCTGCAAATTGCGGCGGCGTCAGGTCGCCGATATGCGCGGCAAAGATCGCGACATGGCGCTGATGCGCCTTGCGCAGGATGAAGCCGACCTGCTCCTGCAGGAGGTAATCCTGGTCGTCCGGGGTCTCGACCTCGACCAGCTTGAGCAGATTGTCCTCGCCGCTCACCGCAAGCCATCCCAGGCTTTGATGTCATCGGCCGCGAGACCACCCATGCGATCGTGGATGCGGGGGCCACAGGTCATGGCGAGGCAGAACAGGATCTCGTCGGGGCGCGGACCATCGGACATGCCGACTTCCATGGCGTCGAAATGGCTGCGCACATAGGCTGCGTTGATGTGGCCGAGCGGCACGTCGAGCTTCGAACCGAAAGCGCCGACCTTCTTGGCCGACGGCACGATCGCCTTGGCGTCGCCGAGCCGCTCGCGCATGGCGTAGCCGCCGGGCACATGCCACAGCGCACCGTGCTCCAACTCGCCCGCCGCGCCGACAATGGCGCCTTTGCCGTAGCCGTCGATCTGCTTGACGTCGCCGCCGAGCGCCGCGATCAGCCGGTCGGCGAGCAGCAAGCCGAGCGGCTTGAGATCGTCCATGGCGCTCTGCAGCTCCTCGACATAGCGCCCGGCGAACGGATTTTTCACGAGCGCCATGGCGGCGGCGCGGCGGCGCGGCACCTGGGCCACCGGCCCGCCCTCGTGAAAGATCTCTTCGATCAGCACCGCGATCTTGCGGATTGGAAACTCAGGCATGGGCAACTTCCTCCCTCGAACTTTTGTTGGGCGCGGCAAGCGCAACCGAGCCACTGATGCGGGCCTCACCGCCAAGAAACAGCGCCGATCCGGCAATCAGGCCGCGCCGGCGAAAATCTTCGGCGACGGCAAGGCCATTGTCCAGCGCCCGCGCCACTTCGCCAAGGGCAAGCGTGCTGACACCATGTGTCACCAGGCGCGCGCCGAGATCGCTGTCGGGCGACAATTCATGTGCGGGAATGCGCTTGATGGCGGGATTGCCGGGCAGGTCCACCGCGTTGGCAATGAGGGTCGCTGCCGCATCTGCCTCGGCGCCGGTCCGCGCGAGCACGGTGACGGCGTCGGCAATGCCAAGCGAGAAGGAGCGGCCGCGCCAGCCGCTGGTGGCAACGCCACGAACGCCATCTTCCGCGCGGATCGTGATCCGGTCGGCCATGCCGTTGCCGGTGCCGGCGACCGCCAATCCCATCGACTGTCCCCTGCCGATATGGATTGCGCAGTCGCCACCGTTGTTGACATAGGCGCGATCGAGCTTGCGACCCTCAAGCAATGCGGCGAGCATTTCGTCGGCTACCGATCCCGCGACGGCGGCCATCGGTGTTATGAAGCATTCCGCCAGGGGCATGACGGCTGCCTCCATGCGGCGCGCCGTCGGGCCGGCGAATGTGCGCGGCGCCAGGAAAAACGCCGGCAGCCGCAATTCGGGGAGTTCCTCGACCAGCTCCATCAGGATCGTCTGGAACCGCGCTACGGCTTGTTCATAGGCTCGGCGGCATTCATCCGCCTCACCAAAAACCTCGACGATCAGGTCGATCGGCCCGTGGTTGAGATGCAGCCGCCTGCCGTCCTGCAGCCAATGGGCTTGCGGACCTTGCATCACCCGGCCCCGTTCGGGCCGGCACGACGTAGCTGCGCGAGTGGCGGCCATGGATTGTTGGCTTCGGCGCCGGTGCCGCGGCGCGGATTCAGGTACTCACCGCCTTTTGCGACAATGTCCTCGACGCTGCGTATCTCGGCCTCGTAGCCGCCGAGCCTGACATAGTCGTCGCGGCGCAGCGTGAACTCGATCGGGGCCACCAGCGCCGGCGTCGGCACATAGCCGAAGGCGCCTTCCGGCACTCGTGTGACATCGACCATCAGCGTGATGCCGCCGCCCGGCCAAACATAGACCGGCGCGCCGCCGACCGTCACATAGGTCTTCAGGCCCTGAACCGAGCGGGTGAGATTGACCGGGTTTTCGGTGACGCCGGCCCGCAGCGAACCGCCGGCACCGCCGATGAACAGCACCGTGCACAAAGCCGGCTCGCAATTGTCCTCGATCAGGCCGACCGACTTTTGCAGCCGTTCGGGGAAAGGTTTTTGCACCGGTTTCAGCTCGTCATCGAGCTCGTAATAGGCGAACTGCTCGCCGGTGGTCGACACCATCAGCAGCGACAGACCCGGCCGCGCGCCTTTCTTGGCGTTCCACTCGCCGAGGATCGACAGTGGGTCGGAAATGCTGGTGCCGCCCCAGCCGAGACCGGGTTCGGAGACCTTGAAATAGCGGCCCGGCGTCGAACGGCGACCAATGATCTTGATGCCCGTATCCTGCCAGCCCAGAACCTTGCCAGCCTGGTGCTCGGAAACGACGCCGGTGATGTGGTCGTCGACCACCACCACCTCGTCGACCAGGCCGCGCCATTGCGTGGCGAACATGCCGATGGTCGCCGAGCCGCAGCCGACGCGCATGCGGTGTTCCTGCTTGCCGTCGATGACAGGCGCCTTGCCGGCTTCGACTGTTATGGTGGCGCCGCCGTCGATGGCCAGTTCCACCGGCTTGCGGTTGCACAGATTGAGCAGAGCGTCGCAGGTGGCGCGGCCCTCGGCCTTGGAGCCGCCGGTCAGGTGATGCACACCGCCCAGCGACAGCATCTGCGAGCCATATTCTCCCGTCGTGACATGGCCGATCGCTTCGCCTTGCGATCGCACGACAGCCGTTTCGGGTCCGATATGACGGTCGGTGTCGATCTTCACCTTGACGCCGCAATACGAAAAAATGCCTTCGGTGACCACGGTCACGAGATCGACGCCTTCGACTTCCTGGCTGACGATGAACGGGGCCGGCTTGTAGTCGGGATAGGTGGTGCCGGCGCCGATTGCCGTGACGAAGCGGCGGCCGGTGTTGACCAGTTCGCCGTCCCAGGCCTCGCCTTCGGCAATGAACGGCACGATTGCCGCGCCGGTCTCGGCCGCATGGTCGAGGATCGTCAGCGGGTCCATCCGCACGATCCTGCCGCCGACATTGCCGTAGCGGTCGCAGGCGCCCGTGCGCCCATCCGCGATGTAGCACATCACCGGACAGGCATCGCAGCGGATCTTCTCCGCCACCAGCTTCTCGCCGGGATCATGGGTTTCGAAGCGTTCGGCAAGCTCGCTCATCGGCGTGCCTCCTTTTCGCGGATGCCATCTTTTTCGCGGATGCCAGCGCGGATACGCGTCGGCGTCGCCGGTATCTTGGTGACCAGGACGCCGGTGGCGTGGCGGATGGCATTGAGGATTGCCGGTGCCGTCGGGATCAGCACATGCTCGCCCAAACCCTTGGCACCGAAGGGTCCTTCCGGGTCCGGAACTTCAATGAGAATGGTCTCGATCGGCGGCACGTCGCCAATGGTCGGGATGAGATAGTCGTGCAGATTCTCGGTGCGGCCGGGGATGTACTCTTCCATCAGCGCCATGCCGATGCCTTGCGCGATACCGCCTTCGATCTGGCCCTCGGCCAGCAGCGGGTTGATCGCCTTGCCGACATCGTGCGCGGCGGTGATTTTCAGCAGCTTCACCGTGCCGAGCTTGAGGTCGACCTCCAGTTCGGCGATCTGCGCGCCATAGCCGTAAACGGCATAGGGCTTGCCCTGTCCTTTGGCATCGAGCGGCAGTGTCGGCGGATCGTAGGTCTCCTCAGCACGGAAGACGAAGCCTTCGGTATCCACATCCAATGTCGCGAGATCGATGCGGCGCGTGGCTTCGCCTTCGCGGATGACGATCGCGGGGCCGTCGAGTTGCAGGGCTGCGTTTTCGGAAACATTGGCAAATCGCAGGATCTTTTCGCGCAAGGCGCGGCCGGCCTTTTCGGCTGCCTTGCCGGTGACGAAAGTCTGGCGCGAGGCCGAGGTCTTGCCGGCGTCGGGAGTGATGGCTGTGTCGGCGCTCTTCAGTTGGAATTTCTCCAACGGCAGGCCGAGAGCGTCGGCGCAGATCTGGGTGATGACGGTGTTGGAACCCTGGCCGATATCGACGGCGCCCTGGTGCAGGATGACCGCGCCGTCGGCCGCGATGCCGACCCGGATTGTCGACGGGTTGGGCAGCGAGGTGTTGCCGCAGCCATACCAGCAGGACGCGACGCCAACGCCGCGCTTTCTATCCCTGTTGGCACTGTTGAATGCATCCGCATCAGCCGTCGCGCGCACCCAATGCGGCTGCAGCGATTCGAGGCATTCGGCAATGCCGACGCCGGACTCCAGAAGCTGCCCGGTAACCGTTTCGGAACCGTTCCGAAGGCAGTTCCTTAAGCGGAAGTCGAGCCGGTCCATGCCGAGTTTGCCGGCCAGCTCGTCATAGAGCGTCTCCTGCATGATCGTCGCCTGCGGCACGCCGAAGCCGCGGAAGGCACCGGAAATTGGCCCATGCGTGTGAATGGCGCGGCCTTCGGCGCGGTAATTCGGCGTCGCGTAGGGTCCGGAGGCGTGCACCGGCACGCGGTTGGCCACGGTAGGGCCCCAGCTTGCATAGGCGCCGGTGTTGAAGTCACCTTCGAAGATCATGCCGGTGACAAGGCCGTCGGCATCGGCGCCGATGGTCGCTTTCATCCCGGCCGGATGGCGCTTGGTGGTCGACATCATCGATTCGTTGCGGGTGTAGGCGAGTGCCGCCGGCCGCCCCGTCTTCAGCGCCACCAGGCCGATCAGCGGCTGCAACGAAACGTCGAGTTTGGAACCGAAACCGCCGCCGGTCGCGGTCGGCACGATGCGCACCTTGTCGACGGCAAGGCCGAGCACCTTCGCCGTCTCGTCGCGGTCCATATAGGGCGCCTGGGTGCAGGCGACGACGACCAGCGTGTCGCCGTCCAGATAGGCATAGCCGGCTTCCGGTTCGATATAGGCGTGCTCGACATAGGAGGTGTCGATGGCGCCGGACACGGTGAACGCAGCGCCGGCAAGCGCCGTCTCGGGGTCGCCGCGTTCGACCAGGCCGGAGGTGAGCAGGTTCGCCGGCCGACTTTCATGGATCAGCGCCGCACCTTCGGCCTGCGCTTCGGCGGGTTGCAGAAAATGCGGCAGTTCGCTCCAGCGGATAGGACAATCCGACAGGTCGAGATCGAGGATCGCCTCGCGCTCGCCGGCGACCAGCGCCACCGCCTCGCCGCGAAGACGAGTAAAACCTTCGGCCAGCGCCGGCTGGTCGGCGAATGGGCCGATAGCGCCGAAACAGTTTTTTCCCGGAATGTCGGCGGCGGTGAAGACCCCGGCGATGCCAGGATGCTGTTTCGCCCAGCCGTCGAGGTCGCCGAAGGCGAAAGCGGCGTGATAATGCGGCGAGCGGACCACCAGCACGGCCAGCGCATCGGCGGGGAAGGAATCGCCGCCGAATTTCTCAGCCCCGGTGACCTTCGGCACGCCGTCGAGTCGGATCGGCGAGGAGCCGATCGCGTGGCCGGATGGAGGCAAGCGGAAATCCAGGCTTACTGCCTGCACGGAGGCATCCATCACCGCGGCAATGATCTTCCGGTAGCCGGTGCAGCGGCACAGAATTCCGCCGAGCGCGTCCTGTACCTCGACCTCGGTGGGGCTCGCCTTCTTCTCCAGCAACGCCGTCGCCGCAACCAACAGGGCGGGCGTGCAGATCCCGCACTGCGCGGCGCCGTAGGCGAGGAAAGAGGCCTGCAACGCCGACAGCCGGCCGTTGGAAAGCCCTTCGACTGTCGTCACCGATGCGCCGGCAGCGGAAGCCGCCGGCATCAGGCAGGCGCAGACGGGATCGCCGTCGACCAGCACCGTACAGGCGCCGCAATCGCCGGCATCGCAGCCGACCTTGGTGCCGGTCAGCCCCAGTTCGTCGCGCAGCACCAGAGACAGCCGGCGCAGCGGCGGCACATTGACCGAGACGGCGGCGCCGTTGACCTCGAAGACGATATCGGCGCGCGCAGCGCCGAAGCCTGGCTGGGCACTGCTCGGATCGGGCAAGGCTTCACGCGCGTCAGGCTGAATTTGGCTCATGCCGCCACCTCTTCGCCAGTCGTCCGGCCCACAGCCGCGAGCACGGCGCGGGCAACAATCTCGCGCACCGCATCGAGCCGGTATTCGGCGCTGCCGCGCACATCGGCGATCGGCGACAGTTCGCTCATCGGCGCGGACAGGACCGCAAAGGCAAGTCCGCCATCCGCCGGCAGCCCGCACAACGCGGCTTCGACGCCGGCCAGCCGCCTGGCCACCACCGAGCAGGAGCCGGCGGCGACCGCCGCTTGCCGGACAAGGCCGTTTTCGACGACCAGACGTGCCGCCACCATGGCAATGGAAATGACGAGATAACGGCGCGCGCCGAGCTTGACGAAAGCCGACATGCCCGTAGCAGCGGGTCTCGGCACGCGGATGGCCGTGACCATCTCACCGGGCAGCAGAGCCGTTCGGCGGTTGCCGAGAATGAAGTCCTGCAGCGGCAGGTGCCGCGTGGCTGCCACCGAGCGCAGCTCGACCTCGGCATCGAGGACGAGCAGGGCAGGCACACCGTCGGCGGCCGGCGACGCGTTGCAGACATTGCCGGCGACCGAGGCGACGTTCTGGATCTGCACCGAGCCGACCTCGCGCGCCGCCTGTTTCAAGGCATCGAAGGCCGGCGGCAAGGGGTGGCGGACGATGTCGGTCCAGGTCGTGCGCGCGCCTATGACGAAATGGTCGCTCGTCTCGGCAATGCCGCGCAGCGAACCCAGGCCGTTAATGTCGAGAACATTGTCGCGGAAGGGTTTGCTGCCCTGTGCCGGATAGAAATCGGTGCCGCCGGCAAGGATGCGCCAGGCGCCCTCGCCAAGCAAAGCGAGCGCTTCGTCGACCGAGGTGGGTTTCGCGTAACGGATCACGCTTTGCCTTCCAGAAAAGGAACTTTCCGAATCCGGTATTTCCGGCGTTCAAGCCGAGAAATTCATTCGTATGCAAATGATATCAAGCCCGCAGGATTTGTCAAAGCCGGAGTTTGCAGCGACCCGGCCGGCACGCATTTGTTATGTCGCGAGAGGTTGACGCCGCCGGCCATCTGGTCAAGTTTCTGCGTCCGGTCGCGTCAGCGGCATTTTCCACTGGAGCCTGCATACGGAAGAGGAAAGCCCATGGCCGACGAAGCGCTTGTCGTCATCGACCTGCAGAACGATTTTTGTCCGGGCGGCGCGCTGGCGATTGCTGGCGGCGATGAGATCGTGCCGCTGGTCAACGACCTGATCCGGCGAACCGACCATGTCGTGCTGACGCAGGACTGGCATCCCGCCGGTCACTCCAGCTTTGCTTCGAGCCATCCGGGCGCGCATCCCTTCACCATGATCGAGATGCCGTACGGCCAGCAGACGCTGTGGCCGGACCACTGCATCCAGGGCAGCTTGGGCTCCGATTTCCATTCCGGCCTCGCCTGGACCAAGGCCGAACTCGTCATCCGCAAGGGATTCCGGCCTGATATCGACAGCTACTCGGCCTTCTTCGAAAACGATCGCACGACACAGACCGGCCTTGCCGGCTACCTCCGGGAGCGCGGCATCGACACGCTGACCCTGGTCGGGCTGGCGACCGATTTCTGCGTCGGCTTTTCGGCGCTGGACGCCGTTAGCCAGGGCTTCAAAACCACAGTGCGGCTCGATGCCTGCCGCGGCATCGATCTCAACGGTTCGCTCAATGCCATGCTGCAGCGCATGCGCGACGCCGGCGTGACGCTCGAAGACCCTTTGTCGGATTGAACGGCCGTTGGGCAAGCACCCCCTCACCCGGATTGCCAGCCGAATTGCGAAGGGCAATTCGGGGCAATCCGACCTCTCCCCGAGCGGAGAGAAGGCTGCCGGCGCCGAAGCTCGTCTCTTCTCCCCAGCGGGGAGAAGGTGGCCGCGTAGCGGCCGGATGAGGGGGCCTTTCTCGTACGCGATCCCATGCGCTGTAACAGTTTTCGCAATACTGTTTCCTGGAACAGCTTTTGCCGCCGAAGACCACGGCCTGCCCGGCGCTTCGATGTCGCTGTGGTGGACGCTGCCCTTTGCCGGGCTGCTGTTGTCGATCGCCACCGGTCCGCTGCTGTTTCCTCATGTCTGGGAGCATCACTACGGCAAGATCGCGGCCCTTTGGGGCGCTCTGGTGGTCCTGCCGCTGGCGGTTGCCTTCGGTGTCCCCACAGCGACCGAAGCGGTGCTGCATGCGTTGCTCACCGAATACATGTCGTTCATCATCCTGCTGTTTGCGCTGTTCACCATTTCGGGCGGCATTCTCATTGCCGGCAACATTCACGGCACGCCGCTGGTGAATGCCGGCCTGCTGCTGGTCGGCGCGCTGCTGGCCTCGGTGATCGGCACGACCGGTGCCTCGATGATCCTGATCCGGCCGATCATCCGCGCCAATGATAACAGGCCGTTCAACGCCCATGTTGTCATCTTCTTCATCTTCCTCGTCTCCAACATCGGCGGCTCGCTGACACCTTTGGGTGACCCGCCTTTGTTCGTCGGTTTCCTCAGAGGCGTCGATTTCTTCTGGACGACCGCCAACCTCTGGCGCGAAACGCTGTTCGTCGGCGGCGTCGTGCTGGCCGTCTTCCTGGGCATCGACATCATCCTGCACCGGCGCGAGGCCGGCGCGCCGAAGATCAAGGATCCGACGCCGGATACCAAGGTGCGTCTGCGCGGCCTGGCCAACCTTCCGCTGCTGGCGGGCGTGATCGGCGCCATCCTGCTGTCGGCAACCTGGAAGCCGGGCGTCAGCTTCTCCGTGTGCGGGGTCAGCCTGGAACTGCAGAACCTGGTGCGCGACGTCATGATCCTGGCGCTTGCCCTCGTTTCACTTGCCATTTCGCGCAAGGAATACCGCGAAGCCAACGGCTTCAACTGGGGTCCGATATCAGAGGTGGCCAAATTGTTTGCCGGCATCTTCATCTGCATCGTGCCGGTCGTCGCTATCCTGAGGGCCGGCCATGAGGGCGCGCTGGCGCCGCTGGTCGCCCTCGTCACTTCGCCCTCGGGAGGGCCCAATGACCTCGCCTATTTCTGGCTGACCGGGGCGCTGTCATCCTTCCTCGACAATGCGCCGACCTATCTGGTGTTTTTCGAGCTTGCCGGCGGCGACCCCCGGCACCTGATGACGGAATTCGCCTCGACTTTGGCGGCGATCTCCGCAGGCGCGGTGTTCATGGGCGCCAACACCTATATCGGCAATGCGCCGAACTTCATGGTCTACGCCATCGCCAGGCATCGCGGCGTCAAGATGCCGGGCTTTTTCGGCTATATGGCATGGTCGGGCCTGGTGCTGATCCCGACATTTTTGGTAACGGGTTTTCTGTTCTTCGGCTGATCAGCCCACGCCGACATAACGGCGCACCGCCGACGGGTCGGCACGCAATTCCTCGACATCGACCGTCTCGCGGTTGCGGCCGTTTTCGATGAAGGCAACATGGTCGGCGACAGAGAGCACCGCATCGACACGCTGTTCGACCAGGATGGTCGAAACGCCCATATCGCGCAGCTTCGACACCGTCTCGCGAATCTTGGCGATCATCGACGGCATCAGCCCTTCGGTAGGCTCGTCGAGCAACAGCACCTGCGGTTCGAGGCAGAGTGCACGCGCCATCGCCAGCATCTGCTGCTCGCCGCCGGACAGCGTACCGGAGCGCTGCCTCAGCCGCTGGCGCAACAGCGGAAAGAGGTCGAGCACATTTTCACGCGTCGCCTTGCCCTTGCCGCGCGCCATCAGGCCGATCTCGATGTTTTCCGCCACCGTCATCTCGGCGAACAGCCGCCTTCCCTGCGGCACATAGGCGACGCCGGCCTTGGGCACTTCATGTGCCGGTAGCCGAGTCAATTCCTGACCGTCGAGCCTGATCGAGCCGGCGCTCGAGGGAACCAGCCCCATGATGGCTTTGAGCGTCGTCGTCTTGCCGGCGCCGTTGCGGCCGAACAGGCACAGCACCTCGCCCTTGTTCAGCACCAGATCGAGGCCATAGAGCACCTGGACCTCGCCATAGAAGCAGTCGAGCCCCGAGATGGTGAGTGCTTGAGACGTCGCCTCGGCCTTGTTTGTCTCGGTCATGGGGCGGTCCCCAGATAGGCTTCCTGCACCGCCACGTTCCCGCGGATTGCTTCGGGCGTGCCTTCGGCGAGGATCTTGCCGGCGTTGAAGACGGTGATGCGGTCGGCCAGTTGCATGACCACGGGCATGTTGTGCTCGATCAGAAGCACGGTGGCGTTTTTGGCGATCTCGCGCACCAACGTGATGAAATTGTCGATCTCAGAGTCGGCCAGGCCTTGCGTCGGTTCGTCGAGGATCAGCAGGCGCGGCTTCAGCGCCAGGCCCATCGCCACTTCCAGCAGGCGCTGATGGCCGTAGGACAATTGGCCGGCCGGCATGTGGGCACGATCGGCCAGGCCGGTGCGTTCGAGTGCTGACATGACAGCGGCCTGTATCGCGCTCTTGGAATGGCTGCCATGCCGCAGCGTCAGTTGCGCGGGCAGCGCGACGTTGGCGTAAACGGACAGGTTGGCATAGACGCTGGTGAGCTGGAAGGTGTAGGCGATGCCCCTGCGCACCCTGACATAGGCTGGCAGATTGGTGATGTCGGCGCCGTCGAAGACGATCATGCCGGCAGACGGCTGGATGCGGCCGCTGACCAGGCTGACGAAGGTGGTCTTCCCCGCTCCGTTGGGGCCGATCACGGCGCGGATCTCGCCCGGCATCAGCGCGAAATCGACATTGTCGACGGCGCGCAGACCACCGAAATTGCGCGACAGGCCCTTGGTGGTCAAAAGCGGCATCATGGCAGCCACCCGAGCCAGCGCTGGCGGATGCTGCCCAGAATTCCTTTGGGGAAGAACAGCACCAAAAAGATGAGCGCAATGCCGACGATCAGCAAATAGGCGGAGGTGTAGCCGCTGGTGATATCAATGACATAGTACATGAACAGCGTGCCGATCAGCGGCCCGAGCGTTGTTGCAGCACCGCCCAGCAGCACCCACAGCAGCGGCAGGATCGAATACTGCACCGAGGCGAAGCTCGATCCGACATAGCCGAACAGCAGTGCATAGGCGGCACCCGAGGCCGCGCAGATGATGCCGGAGATGACGACGGCGGCGAGCTTGTTGGAGAAAGTGTCGTATCCCAGCATCTTCGTCCGCTCCTCGTTCTCGCGGATGGCGACCAGCACGCGGCCATAGCGGGAGCGGACCATGGCCAACTTGACGAGAAGCACGATCGAAAACAGCCCGAGCGCTGTCAAGTAGCGCACCGTTGGATTGGTGAGCTCGAGCGATGTCGTGCCGAAGCTAAGCACCCGCGCCGGCTGCGGGACGACCATGCCCTGGTCACCGCCAGTCCACGTCGCGAAATAAAGAATGAGGAGATAAAAAACCTGGGCGAACATCATGGTGACGATCATGAAGGCGACACCCGTGGTGCGCAGCGCCAGCAGGCCGATCACCAGCGCCAGGAGCGCACCGCAGGCAATCCCAGCGGCAAATGCCGCTGGTACGCCCCAGCCAAGCTGGATGACGGCAAGGCCGGCGCCATAGAGACCGGCGGAGAAGAACATGGCATGGCCAAGGCTGAGCAGGCCGACATAGCCGAACAGCATGTTGTAGCCCATGGCGAACACCGCCAGCACCATGATGCGGGCGAGCAGGCCGTGATAATACTCCGGCAAAAGGAAGCTCAGCACGAAGAGCAGCGCGATGACGCCGAGATGCAAGGCATAGGCTTTTGCCGGCGAAGCTTCGCTCATCGCGATGCCGTCCCGAACAGGCCTTGCGGGCGGAACACCAGCACCATGGCGACCAGCAGCGTTGCGATGATCTTGGCCAAAGTCGGCGAGAAGAACATCGAGATGATGCCGTCGGAGAGGCCGATCAGCACGGCGGCGACGACCGTGCCGCGCAGCGAGCCGAGGCCGCCGATGATGACGACGATAAAGGAGAGCAGCAGCGGATCCTGTCCCATCAGATAATGCGCCTGGCTGATCGGCACGATCAGCACCGCGGCAATGGCCGCCAGCATGGCGCCGAGCGCGAAGACGCAGCCATAGACACGGCCGACAGGGATGCCGAAGGCTTGCGCCGTCTCGCTGTCATACTGCGTGGCGCGCATGACGAGGCCGATCCTGGTGCGCGTCAGCACCAGCCATGTCGCGGTGAGCAGCAGCGCGGAAGCGGCGATAACAGACAGTTTGTAGCCGGAGTAACCGAACCAAGGCAAAAGGATGCGGTAGCTGAACGGCGGCTCCACCGGCCGCGCCTCCGGGCCGTAAAAAGTCAGCGCCAATTGCTGGATGATGTAGAGCATGCCGATGGTGGCGACGATGGTGGCTTCCGGGTTGTAGTTGAGCCGGCGCAGCACCAGCCGTTCGGCGACCAACGCAATGGCGCCGACGATCAGCGGCGCAATCACCAGCGCCGCCAGGAAGCCGAGCACAGGGTGACCGCCGATGGCCGTGGTGATCGCCCAGGCGAGCACCGC
This sequence comes from Mesorhizobium sp. M0870, assembly GCF_040319775.1. Classification (NCBI taxonomy): domain Bacteria; kingdom Pseudomonadati; phylum Pseudomonadota; class Alphaproteobacteria; order Hyphomicrobiales; family Phyllobacteriaceae; genus Mesorhizobium; species Mesorhizobium sp. M0870. The sequence continues at coordinate 6,844 of NZ_JAMYOI010000009.1, read as the reverse complement.
GCCCAGCATGAAGAACTCGCCATGCGCGACATTGACCACCCGCATGACGCCGAACACCAGGGACAGCCCGAGCGCGGTCAGCGCCAGCACCGCGGATGTGACGAGGCCTTCGAGGGCGGCGAGGAGAAGGTGGGGACCGAAGTGCATCGGCTACGCACCGGCGGATGCGCGAGGCACCCCCCTCTGTCCTGCCGGACATCTCCCCCGCAAGGGGGGAGATTGGATGTCCTCACTGGTTTCGCCAACCATCAACGCTCGCAGATGGACGCCGCCGCACGAACTGCCGATCTCCCCCCATGCGGGGGAGATGTCCGGCAGGACAGAGGGGGGTGCCTTGGCGCTCACGCTGCTGAAGCTAAGCCTCACAGCGCCTGCGTCGTATAATCCCCCTCGGCCTCGTAAAGCCCGTCCTCGATCTTGGTCTTGTGCACGACCTTGAGCTTGCCGCCCTCGACCTTGGAGATGTTCTGGATGCCAAAGCACTGGTGGATCTTGCCGTTGAAGGTTTTCGGCCCCTGCGGATGCTCGGCACCTTCGGCGAATTCGGTCAGGGCTTCGGTCGCCTCGACCAGCTTGGCGCGGTCTTCCGGTCCCTTGTAGCCGGCATCTTCCATCGCCTTCTTGACGACGTAGAGCGTCTCCCAGCAGCCGAACATGTGCGCGGCAGTGGAGACGTCCTTGGGGTCTCCGACGGCGGCGCCATTGTCGTCGATGCCGACAGCAGCGCGATAGGCCTTCTGCGCTTCGGAATCATCGGCCTGGGCATAGCGCGGCGAGCCTTCCCAGAAATGGCTGCCGTCGAGGAATTCGAGGCCGGGGCTGTTGATGTCGGTGGCCTCGAGCGAATCGATGAAGCCGAACAGTTGCGGCCGGTTGGAGCCGTAGAACTCGCCGAGCTCCTTGACGAAGGTGAGCACGGCCGGGCCGACCATGACGTGGTAGATCACCTCGGTCTCGGCCGGGATCTGCGGGAAGTATTTGGTGAAGGACGATTCCGTCGGCGGGATGGCGATCTGCGCGATGACCTCGCCGCCTTGCGCCTTCAGTGCCGGCGGCAGGTAGTCGCGATGGTCGTAGCCGAAGGCGAAATCGGGGAAGATCTGCGTCACCTTCTTGCCGGCATTGGCCGCGATCCACGGCGCCATCGACTGGATCTGGCTCTTCACGTCGGTGATGCCGGGCTGGAAGACATAGCGGTTCAGCTTTGTCGAGGCGACGTGATGGCCTTCGCTGACGACGAAATAGGGCATCTTGTTTTCGCCGGCGGCGGGCGCCGAGCCGATCACGACATGCGAGAACAGCGTGCCGAAGACGATGTCGGTCTTGTGCTGGGTGGCGAACTTGCCGACCACCTCGGCGCCACGGCCGGGATCGGTGCCGTCGTCCTCGATGATCACCTCGACCTGGCGGCCGTTGATGCCGCCGGCGGCATTGATCGCCTTGACCGCGGCAGCCGTGGTCTTCTCGTACCAGCGGCCATAGGCAGCGCCGATGCCGGTGCGGTGCGACTGGAAGCCGATCTTGATCGGCGCCGAGCTCTGCGCCTGGGAATAGCGGACGAAGCCGGGGGCCAGGCCCAGGCCGGCGCCCGCGGCTAACCCCTTCAGCGCCGTGCGGCGGGTCAGGGCAGTCTTGGAGAGGTCGAAAAATCCGTTCTTGTCAGCCATGTTCGTTCCCCTGTTTTTCAGTTTTGACCAACGATAAGGCGGCTTCGGCATCCTCGCTCAGAGGACGCAAAAAATTGCATGTGTACAAACTAAATCACCAAAGCCTTGATGTGGCAAGCGAGCTTCCCCAACGATATCGAGGCCGTCCTTTTCTCATCCGGTGGTCGGCGTGGCAAGCAACCAGAGGCCGAAGACGGTGTAGGCGATCATCAGCAAGGTAAGCGGGAACTGGCTGAGTGCCGCGCGGGAGGGCTGTGGGTGCAGGCGCCAGGCGAAGCCGTGAGCGACGAGGACGGCGAGCACATGGCCCAGGATGATGGCGCCGGCCTGGATATTCCACAGCCACCACGCAGAGTCCGCCCCCGCAACGATGCCGGTCTCGATCTGCATGTCGGCGGTGTCGAACAGGTTCCAGCCCATCGCGAACGGATCGGAAAGTGCCGCGAGCGCATATTGGCCGTCGACGAGCAGCGCCGTCAGATAATGCGCAACGTGATAGGCGAGCGCGATCGGCACGATCGACCACACCAGCAGGCCTGCGGCCTGGCCGAGAGTGTGATCGCTGCCGGCAAGACGCTGGCCGAGCCGGACGGCAAGCAGGAACACCGCGGCCAGCAGCGCGAATGTCAGGATCAGCCCGAAAGTGCCGCTGCCGATCAGCGCGGTGCGGCCGGGAAATTCGAGCGGGTTGATGCCGAACAGGCCGAGCCAGAAGAAGGTTTTCGACAGGCCGTCGAAGGATACCGACGACAGGGCCAGCAGCAGAAAGGCGATGTCGCTGGCCGGCAAGGGCCCCGCGGCCAGCAGCTTGGCGCCGGGCCAGCAAAGTGCAAGCCGGCCGTCCTGGTTGCGTTCGACCACGGCGAAGCGCGCCACCATCGAGAAGAAAACCGTCAGGAATTCACCGCTGCGGCTCCAGCCGCGATAGCCGAACGCCAGCATGGCGAGGAAAGAGAACAGCCAGTAGAGGCCGGCGGCAAAAGCCAGCCGTGCCGGATCGTCGGGCGCCGGATCGATGAGTTCGAACCAGGCGAAGGCGAAGAACAGGATGGCAGCCGGCCAGCAGCCGACCCATCGGGGCAGGCGCCATGCTCCGTGATCCCCGGTCCCGAACAGGCGCGAGGTGAGACGCCATGGTCCATACCAGGGGTTCAGCCATGACCAGAGATCGCCGAAGAGGCCTTGCAACAGCGTGAGGCCAGCCCAGAGCAAGGTCCAGATCACCAGGGGCAGCGGGTTGGAAAGCGGGTCGCGGCTGCCGAAAAGGCCGGCGGCGATGAGAATTGCAAAGCCGGCGAAGGATAGCAGGCTGATGGCGGCGCGGGTGGCGTCTCTGAGGGCAAACAACGGCAGGCGCCGGCGCCAGAAACGGTCGAGCAAATCCGCAGGCAGCAGCGCCAGCACGAGGAAGCTGATGGCCACGCCGAAGGCGCCGCCGACCAGATAGTAGCCGGTCGGCAGGAGCAGGACGTGGCCACGGTCGGAGGCGTGCGCGGAGGCGGGGGTGGGGAGGGATACGAATAAGCAGATGAAGCTTGTGATCAAGAGGCGATAACCTTCGCCGCCACGATCCTTCACACCCCCCTCTGCCCTGCCGGCCATCTCCCCCGCAAGGGGGGAGATCGGATGTCGCTCAGGCTTTCGCCAATCTTCAACTTCGGAGAAAAAGGCGGACTGGTCGAAGCGGCCAATCTCCCCCCTTGCGGGGGAGATGTCCGGCAGGACAGAGGGGGGTGTGCGGGAACTCAAGCTATCCGAGATTCCATCTTTGCAGGCGATGCCAGGAGCCCCATCACCCCTCACACCTTGACCAATTGCTCCACGCGGTCCTTCTCGCCAAAGATCCTGAGATACCGCTCGATCTCATTCACATCGCCGGTCGCCTTGGCCGGATTGTCGGAAAGCTTGACCGCTGGCCTGCCATTGGCCTCGGTGACCTTGCAAACCAGCGATATGGCGTCGAGGCTGTTGGTTTCCGTCGGCGCGCAGCCTTCGAAATCATTGGTCAGATTGGTGCCCCAGCCGAAGGACATACGCACCTTGCCCTTGAAGTGGCGATAGGTCTCCTCGATCGTCTCGACCTCGAGCCCGTCCGAGAAGATCAACAGCTTCTGCTTGGGATCCTTGCCCTTGTCGCGCCACCAGGACAGGATTTTTTCGCCGCCTTCGATCGGCGGCGCGCTGTCGGGGCGAAAGCCCGTCCAGTCGGCCACCCAGTCCGGCGCGTCGCGCAGGAATGAGGCGGTGCCGAAGGCGTCGGGCAGCACGATCAGCAGATTGCCGCCATAGTAGCGCTGCCAGTCCTGCAGCACCTTGTAGGGCGACTGTCTCAGTTCTTTTTCCGAGTCGGCAAGCGCGGCGAACACCATAGGCAGCTCATGTGCATTGGTGCCGAGCGCTTCGAGGTCGTTGTCCATGGCCAGCAGCACGTTGGAAGTGCCGGTGAACGCCTCGCCGATGCCTTCCTTCAGCGCCTCGACGCACCAGCGCTGCCACAGGAAGGAATGGCGCCGGCGCGTGCCGAAGTCCGAGATGCGGATGCCGGGCAGCGCCTTCAGCCGCTCGGTCTTGGCCCACATCTTGGACTTGGCGCGGGCATAGAGCACGTCGAGCGCGAAAGGCCCGAACGCCCGCATCGCCGCGCGAGATCGGAGTTCATTGATGATGGCGAGCGCCGGGATTTCCCACAGCGTGGTGTACATCCACGGCCCGCTGAAGGTCAGCTCATACTGCCCGTCGCGCTTCGACAGCTCATATTCGGGCAGCCGGAACCCTTCCAGCCAGGCGAGGAACTCCGGTTCGAAGATCTGCTTGCGGCCGTAGAAATTGTTACCGCCGAGCCAGATCATCTCCTTCTTGGAGAAGCGCAAGGTGCGGGCATGGTCGAGCTGTTCGCGCAGTTCGCCCTCGTCGATCTCGTCGGCAAGGCGCACCGAGGTCGAGCGGTTGATCAGCGAGAAGGTGGTGTCGACCTTGGGATACATGCCCCAGATCATCTGCAGCATCAAAAGCTTGTAGAAATCCGTGTCGAGCAGACTACGCACGATCGGATCGAGCTTCCAGGTGTGATTGTAGACGCGCCGCGCAATATCGGTCTTAGCCATGTTTCAACACCGCCTTCGCTGCCTGCCATCCACAATCGCGACAGGCCTCATAGCATCGAATCGGCCGGAACGCTGCCCGCTTTCAGGCTGGCCCGACAAAAAGAGCTGCCTGCATGCGGCGGCGCGCAGCCTGGCATCAGCTTGCGGATTTGCCGCCCATCACCCTGAGCGCCGGACGCTTGCGGCGGCTGGCGATGCGACCGGCAACCGGGGCGTCGGCGCGCCCGTCATCCCCGGCCTTCTCGGCGAACAGCCAGTCGATGAACACCTGCACGATCGGTGTCGCCCGCATCTCGTTGCGGCAGACGACATAGAAATCGTCGACCGCCGGCACCGACAGGCTGAACGGCGCGACCAGCATGCCCCTGGCCAGCAGCGCGCTTGCCGTCACGGAGTCGCCCAGCGCCACGCCATGGCCGTGCACCGCCGCCTCGGTCGCCATGCGCGCATCGCCGAGGTGATGGCGGCGACCCCGCTCCAGGTCCAGCGCATCGGCCGCCGCCAGCCAGGTGTGCCATTCGCGGCCGTCGTCGCCATGCAGGAAGACATGGTCGGCGAGATCCCTGACGCTGCGGATCGGCCGGTTGTTGATCAGTGTCGGGCTGACCACGGGAAACAGTTCGAGGCCCGACCATTTGCGCATCCAGCAATCGGTCCAGCTGCCGTCGCCATAATGCACGCAGACATCGATGGTGGGCGCCCGCAAATCCTTGGGATCGTTGGAAGGAATAAGCGTCAGCCTTATGTCGGGATATTGCGCCATGAAACTGCCGAGCCGCGGTGTCATCCACAACAACAGAAGCGCCGGCACGCAGGAGACCGAAAGTGTGCCGCTGCTCGCCGGCCTTGTCATGCGCTGGGTGGCGGCTGCGATGCCGTCGAAGGCGGTCGAAACTGCCGGCAGAAGCTCCGCGCCATGCGGTGTCAGTTTGACCCGCTGGCCGGCCCGCTCGAACAGCTTGACACTGAGCGACTGCTCAAGCGCCTTGATCTGATGGCTGACGGCGCCATGCGTGACATTCAGCTCATTGGCCGCCTTGGTCAGCGAGCCATGCCGGGCCGTTGCCTCGAAGGCGCGCAGCGGATTAAGCGGTGGCAGGCGTTTGGTCATGGGTATCAACTTTATTGTGAGATTTTCTCACAGAAAGCACCCTAACAATATCAATTGATTTTTCAATGCCGCTGCCAGACACTGGCCTGGAACAGCATCAAGACGTGAAATCTGCAGGCAGCCAGCGGGACAGCGGCCCGGCCGGATGACGGTCGGTTCGCAGGCGTCACCCGCGTCGGCACTGTATCAGCCCAGGAGGAGCGGACATGGGATACGATCGCGGCAAGCTCGACGCGTTGCGTCGCAAATATGGTGAAAGCCATGGCGGCGAGATGTTCGACCCGAAATTCCGCAAGGTCGCCGACAAGATCTTTTCCAAGAGCGGCACGCGGCTGGCGCCCTATTCCGGCATCCCGACCTTCCTCGCCGCGCCCTACCGCGAAATATCGGCCGACAATCCGGATTTCGGCGATTTGCAGGTGGCCATGATCGGCGTGCCGATGGATCTCGGCGTCACCAACCGGCCAGGCTCCCGCTTCGGGCCAAGGGCGCTGCGCGCCATCGAGCGCATCGGTCCCTACAATCACGTGCTGGAATGCGCGCCGACGCATGAACTTCGGGTGGCCGATATCGGCGACACGCCGTTCCGCAGCCGCTACCGGCTGGAGATCAGCCATGAGGATATCGAGCGCCGCACCAACCAGATCGTCGATGCCGGCGTCATCCCGCTTTCGATCGGCGGCGACCATTCGATCAGCCATCCGATCCTGAAGGCCGTCGGCAAGAAAGCTCCGGTCGGGTTGATCCATATCGACGCCCACTGCGACACCAGTGGCCTGTTCGACATGACCAAGTTCCACCATGGCGGCCCGTTCCGCAACGCGGTGCTTGACGGCGTGCTCGACCCGACGCGCACGATCCAGATCGGCATCCGCGGCTCGGCCGAATATCTGTGGGAGTTCACCTACGAGTCCGGCATGACCGTGGTGCATGCCGAGGAGGTGACCGGTCTCGGCATTCCG